>CAYZLN010000188.1:0-2657 GCA_964479295.1 uncultured Gemmatimonadota bacterium | reverse complement strand
GCTGGTGGCCGAGGTGGCCTTCGACGGCGTCCAGGAGAGCCCCACCTACGCCGGCGGCCTCGCGCTCCGCTTCGCCCGGGTCAAGGGCTACCGCCGGGACAAGGCCCCGGAGGACGCCGACACGGTCGGCTTCCTGCGCGAGATCCTGGAGGGCCGGAGGACGGGCTGACGGCGGCCCCGTCCGGCCCGGCGGCTACGGCTCCCTCCGCGCGGCGCCGGGTGGGCGCGGAGTCGGGCCGGAGCCCCGGGTGCCGGCGACACCGACGCCCCCGGGCGGCACGCGCTCACGCCGGGGCGCCCTCCGGCCGCGCCCGAGCGGGTTGCACCTGGGTCTGGACGGCGGCCAGCCCCACCAGCGCCAGCCCGGCGCCCACCGCGAACGGGGCGGGGATGCCGTACCGGACGAGCCAGCCGGAGAGGATCTGCCCGGCCGAGATGCCCAGCCCGAACGACATCGTGAGGACGGAGAGCTGTGCGCCCGTCTGCCCCTCCTCCGAGAGGTCGCCGGCCAGGGCCAGGCCCGGGGCGAAGACCAGGGCCGCCGCCACGCCCTGGAGCAGGCGGGCCACGATCATCTGCCACGGCTCGACCACCAGCCCCTGCATCAGCGTCGTGGGCGCCAGCCCGACCATCCCCACGACGATGAAGGCCTTGCGCCCCCGCGTGTCGCTGGCCCGGCCCACCAGGGGCTGGACCACGGCCAGCGCCGCGATGAGGGCGGAGAACTCCACGGAGAAGAGGACGGGCCCCTGGCCCAGCCGCTCGTTGATCTCGGGCTCGATGGGCGACAGGAGCGCGATGCACGCCGCCATGACGAAGGTGGCCACGCCGAGCGTGAAGATGGGGTCCAGCAGGCGGTGTCCGTCCCGGTCCAGCACCCGGAGCTTCATCCGGTCCCGCGCCGGCCGGGTCTCCTCCGGGTCCTCGACGAACAGGTGCACGAGCACGGCGCTCACCACCGCCGCCAGCGCCGCGATGGCGAAGGCGGCGTCGTAGCCGCTCAGCTCCGGCAGCCCCGCGATCCGGTAGGGGCCGGCCTCGACCACCACCCCGGCCATCAGGGGGCCGGCCCCGAAGCCCACCAGCCGGAGCGCGTTGTAGATCCCCATGTTCCCGCCGCGGCTGCCGAGGTCGCTGAGCTCGCTCACCAGCGCCACCCCCGCCGTGATGGTGAACGCGGCGGCCACCCCCTGCAGCGCCCGGACCGCCAGCAGCCCGAGGTAGCTGTCCACCAGGGAGAACGACCAGTTGGCGAAGGCGAAGATGACCAGCCCGAGGATCACGAAGAGCTTGCGGCGGCCGGCCCGGTCGGACAGCCGTCCCGCCGCGGGCTGGGCCACGCTGCTCACGATCCCGAAGAGGGCCAGCACCAGCCCCGAGACCATCGGCGCCGACAGGCCGCCGAGCCCGTTCCCGCCGACCTCGCCGCTGGCCACGTAGAGCGGCAGGACGATGATCAGGAACGAGTTGCCGAGCGCGTCGGCCATGCGGGCCGCGCCCAGCACCAGCACGCGCGGGTCCATCCCCAGGACCTCCGTGCTCCCGGCGTCGTCGTCGGTCAGGGGCGCTTCTGTCGTGGAGGGAAGTGGCGTGCTCAACGTCTCTCTCGCGTGTCTGCGGGTCTCGTCCGGCGGCTGTCGTGCAGGAACCGCGCCGGCCGCGCCCGGCCGGCGGGGCGCGCTCTCGCACGCGGTCTGGTGATCAGAGGGTCGCCGTCGACGGGACGTCCCGAAGCGACCGTCCCGGCTACTTCTCGGGGGGCGCCGCCTCCACGTCCTCGCCGCGGACGGTGCGCGTCAGCGTCATCCCGCCGATGACGACGGCGGCCCCGGCGAGCTGGAGCCCGGTGGGCGTCTCCCCCAGCCACACCCAGGCCACGGCCAGCGCCACCACCGGGACGAGGTTGGAGAAGACCGAGGTCCGGGTGCTGCCGATGCGGCGGACGCCCCAGTACCAGATCACGTAGGCGACCCCGATGGCCAGCACGCCGGCGTACGCCACCGCCCCCCAGGTCTCCGCCCGGAGGCCGGCCGGGTCCACGTCGGCGAGGAAGGGGATCCCGAGCGCCACGAGGCCCACCGCCCCGCAGGCCAGGGTCCAGGCGGTCACCCGCAGCGACCCGTAGCGCCGCGTGAGGTCGCGGCCCTCCACCGTGTAGACCGCCCACACGACCGCGGCGCCGGCGCTCAGGAGGTCGCCCCGGAGCGTCCCGCCGCCCAGGGCCACCTCCCTCTCTCCGCCGACGACCACGGCGACCATGCCCGCCACGGTCGCGGCGACGCCGATCCAGACCGCCGCCCGGGGCCGCTCGTGGCCCCGGAGGGCCGACAGCACCACCACCCAGACCGGCGTGGTGGCCAGGAGGATCGCGGCGTTCCCGGCCAGCGTGGCGTCGATCCCGAAGATGAAGAAGAGCTGGTAGACGACGTTGCCCAGCACGCCGAGCGCCACGACCCGGGGCACGTCCTCGCGGCGGGGCAGCGAGAGCGACCCCCGGAGGGCCAGGAGGCCGACCAGCGCGAGGACGGCCAGCGGGAACCGGAGCGCGTTGAAGGCCAGGGGGTGGAGCTCCCGGAGCCCGACCTTGATGACGGAGAAGTTGACGCCCCAGATGAGGGCCAGGGCCAGCAGCCCCGCGTCGGTGATCCGCCCGGGCT
>CAYZLN010000187.1:0-3987 GCA_964479295.1 uncultured Gemmatimonadota bacterium | reverse complement strand
CACGGAGGAGGGGAAGGAACGACCATGAGCGACTTCGTCACCGTCGCGAAGCTCGACGATCTCGAGGAGAACCGCCCCACCGCCGTCGAGGCGGAGGACGAGGAGATCGTCCTCATCCGGAAGGACGGGACGGTGCATGCGCTGGAGGACCGTTGTTCGCACGAGGACTACCCGCTCCACAACGGCGAGGTGACGGACGGGCAGATCGAGTGCGCCCTGCACGGGGCGCGCTTCGATCTCGAGACCGGCGACAACAGGGCCCTGCCGGCGGTCAAGCCCGTCCAGCGCTACGAGTGCCGGGTGGAGGGGGACGAGGTGCAGGTGAAGCTGTGACCGCCCCGGCATGACCCCGCTGGAGTCCGCCGAGCGCTCCGCCGACACGGAGGCCGCCCTCGACCCCGGGGACGTCCGCCCGGACTTCCCCGTCCTGGACCAGGAGATCCACGGCCACCCCCTGGTCTACCTGGACAACGCCGCCAGCTCCCAGAAGCCCGTGCGGGTGATCGAGGCGCTGGACCGCTACTACCGGAGCACCCACGCCAACGTCCACCGGGGGGCGCACCGCCTGAGCGCCCGGGCCACCGAGGCCTACGAGGAGGCCCGGGGCAAGGTGGCCGGCCACCTGGGCGCCGGGGACCCGGACGAGGTCGTCTTCGTCCGCGGCACCACGGAGGCCGTCAACCTGGTGGCCGGGAGCTGGGGCGCCGCCGAGCTGGAGGAGGGCGACGAGGTGGTGCTCACCCGGATGGAGCACCACTCCAACATCGTCCCGTGGCAGCTCGTGGCCGAGCGCACCGGGGCCCGCCTGCGGTGGGCCGACGTGACGCCGGAGGGCCGCCTCGACCTGGAGCACCTGGAGGGCCTGCTCGGCGACCGCACCCGGATGGTGGCCCTCACCCACGTCTCCAACACCCTGGGCACCGTGAACCCGGTGGGCGAGGTCGCCCGCATGGCCGACGAGGCCGGCGCCCTCTGCCTGGTGGACGGCGCCCAGGCCGCCCCCCACATGGACCTGGACGTGGGCGAGATCGGCTGCGACTTCTACGCCTTCAGCGGCCACAAGATGTGCGGGCCCACGGGGATCGGCGGGCTGTGGGCGCGCCGGGAGCTCCTCGAGCGGATGCCCCCCTGGCAGGGCGGCGGCGAGATGATCTCCCGCGTCAGCGTCGACGGCTCCACCTGGGCCGACGTCCCCCAGAAGTTCGAGGCCGGCACGCCCCACATCGCCGGGGCCGTCGGGCTCGGGGCCGCCGTCGACTACCTGCAGGAGGTGGGCCTGGACCGGATCCGGGCCCACGAGCGGGAGCTCACCGACTACGCCGTCGACCGCCTCGGGGAGATCGAGGGGCTCGAGCTGTACGGCCCGACCGACGACACCCGCGCCGGCGTCCTGTCGTTCCGCTTCGGAGACATCCACGCCCACGACATGGCGACGATCCTCGACCAGCGCGGCGTCGCCATCCGCGCCGGGCACCACTGCAACCAGCCCCTCATGGATCACCTGGGGGTCGAGGCCACCGCCCGCGCCAGCCTCTACCTCTACAACACGAGGGAGGAGATCGACGCCCTCGTGGACGGGATCCACTTCGCGGCCGAGATCTTCGGGGGCGTCGGGTCGGGCTGAGATGGCCGACGACGCGCGCCCCGACGGCGGCTCCGGCAGCGGCCCCCGCTCCGACATCGACCGGTCGATCCCCGACTCCCTCAGCTCGCTCTACCAGGAAGTCATCCTGGACCACTACCGGAGCCCCCGGAACAAGGGCGAGCTGGAGGGGGCGACCCACGGCGTCACGATGAACAATCCCATGTGCGGCGACGTGGTGGAGCTCCACCTGAAGGTGGAGGGCGACCGCATCCGGGACGCGCAGTTCGAGGGCCGCGGCTGCTCCATCAGCCAGGCCGCCGCCTCGATGATGACCGGCGAGCTCGAGGGCCTCACCGTCGAGGAGGCCCTCCGGCTGGACGACAAGTTCACCCGCCTGCTGCACGGCGAGGGCGACCTGGCCCGCGACGAGGAGCTCGGCGACCTCCGGGCCCTGGCCGGCGTCGCCAAGTTCCCCGTGCGCATCAAGTGCGCCCTGCTGGGCTTCAACTGCCTGGAGGAGCTGGTGGGCGAGGACGGGGAGGACGGCGCCAGCGGGGACGGGGGGCGGTGAGCCCGGGGGAGATCACCGGCCGGGTCCTCCGCATCGCCGGGGGCAGCTACCGGGTGGACGTCGACGGCGACGTCGTCGACTGCGTGCTGGGCGGGCGGATGAAGCAGGAGGGAACCGAGCGCGTGGCCGTCGGGGACCGCGTCCGCCTGGAGCGCCCCGACGAAGGGACGGGCCGGATCGTCGAGGTGCTGCCCCGCTCGAGCAGGCTCGCCCGAAGCAGCCCCGAGGGCGGCGGCCGCGAGCAGGTCATCGCCGCCAACATCGACCAGCTCGCCGCCGTCTTCGCCCTCCGGCGCCCCGAGCCCGACCTCCGGATGCTCGACCGCCTGCTGGTGGTGGCCGAGCTCGACGGCCTCGACGCCTTCGTGGTGCTCAACAAGACCGACCTGGCGGAGGAGGGCGCGTCCGGCGCCGACGGCAGCGGCGCGTCCACGCCCACCCCCCTCCCGCCGGCCCTGCGCCCCTACCCGGAGATCGGCTACGACGTGCTCCCGACCAGCGCCACAGGGGGCGCCGGGCTGGACGAGCTCGCGGCCCGGATCGAGGGCCGGACCACCGTCCTGGCCGGGCCCTCGGGCGCCGGGAAGTCGACGCTCTTGAACGCCGTCGTCCCCGGCCTCGACCGACGGGTGGGCGAGGTGAGCGAGCGCGACGGCCGCGGGCGCCACACCACCGTGAACGCGACGCTCGTCCCCCTCGGCGGCGGGGCCTACGCCGTCGACACCCCCGGCCTGCAGTACCTGACCCTCTCGCGCCTCTCCCCCGCCGAGCTCGCCCCCGCCTTCCCCGAGTTCCGGCCGCTCGTCGGCCGCTGCAAGTTCAACGACTGCCGCCACGTCCAGGAGCCGGGCTGCGCGGTCCTGGAGGCCGTCGAGCGGGGCGAGGTGCCCGAGAGCCGGCACGAGAGCTACACGGCCCTCCTGGAGGAGGTCGAGGAGCAGCGGGAGCCGTGGGAGTGACCGGGCGGCGGGGGGCGGCGTGAGCGAGCGCACCCTCGTCGAGCGGGCCCTCAGCCGCCGCGACCCCCGGCCCCCTCCGGACCCCGGCGGCCCCGAGCCCGACCGCCGGGCCGCCGTCGTCCTGGTGCTGCGGCCGGGCCGCGACGGGCCCGGCGGCGACGCCGACGCGTCGGGCGGCCGCGGCCCCGTCGTCGCCGACGGCGTCGTCGGCCGGGAGCTCCCGCCGGGGAGCGACGACCGTCCCCCCGCACCGCTCTTCTCCCGCCCCCTCCCGCCAGCGCTCGGGGCCGTCGAGGCGCTCTTCATCGTCCGGGTCGAGCGGGACGGCGACCCCTGGTCGGGCCAGGTGGGGCTGCCCGGCGGCCACGCCGAGGCCGTGGACCCCGACCTCCGGGCGGCCGCCCTGCGGGAGCTCGAGGAGGAGGCCGGGCTGACGCTGTCGCCGGACGACGTGGTGGGCCGGCTCGCCGAGCTCCGCCCCCGCAGCCGCCGGCTCCCCTCGGTGGCCGTCAGCCCCTTCGTGGCCTGGCACGCCGGCGGCGATCCGGTCGAGGCGGGCGTGGAGGCGGCCGACCACTTCTGGCTGCCGCTGGCCGAGCTGGAGTCGCCCGACCGCCGCACCGTCCTCGCCTTCCGCCGTGACGGCGTCCGGAGGTTCTTCCCCGGCGTGGCGCACCGGAAGGGCGTGATCTGGGGGCTCACCTTCGCCCTGCTCCGCCGGTTCCTGGGGCTGCTTCCGCGTGCGGGAGGGGACGGGCGCTGATGGCCGACGCGCTGATCCTCGGCTGCGGCTACACCGGGCTCCGCCTGGGGCGGCGCCTGCTCGACGCCGGCCACCGGGTGACGGGCACAGGCCGCGACCCCGACCGCCT
>CAYZLN010000186.1:1824-4015 GCA_964479295.1 uncultured Gemmatimonadota bacterium | reverse complement strand
GCGGGACCGAGGTCCAGGGCTTCGGCTTCCGCCTCTCCGGCGCGAGGCTCTGGGGCGACGCCGACAGCGTGCCGGCGCAGCTCCGCGACCTCCGGATCCCGTCGGAGCTCTGGCTCGACGGGAGCGACCGGGTCCGCCGTCTGGTCATGGAGATCGACCTCGGGCCGGTGATGCAGGCGGCCCAGGAGAGGATGTCCCGGGAGATGGGCGAGGAGGAGGGCCAGAACCTGGGCCAGATGCTCGCCGGCATGCAGGGCACCCTGACGCTGACGGCGGACCTCCACGACTTCGGCACCCAGGTCGACGTCAGCCCCCCCGACTCGGCCGACGTCATCGACCAGGAGGCCTTCCGGGAGCAGATGCGCCAGCGCAGCCAGGGGGGCGGCCCCGGGGGCGGCTGACGGCGCGCCCGGGCGCCGACCGGACCTACCGGGCCGCCTCCCGGTCGGACCCGCCCCCGACCGCCCCGGCGACCCGCCGGGCGGCCTCCGCCACCCGCCGCCGCATCTCCGGCGGCTCGAGCACCTCGGCCTCGGGGCCGTACCGGAGCACGTGGCGGACGAGCCAGTCGGGGTCGGAGACCGGGTGGGTCACCGTCACGCTCCCGTCGTCGCGTTCCTCGACGGGGCCCTTCTCCCGGATCCAGGGCGCGATGCGGGAGGAGTAGCGGACGGTGACCTCCCGCGGGTCGTCCGCGCGGTACGGGGCGCCCCGGGTCAGGTAGTCGCCCGGGTCGAAGCCGTCCGGGACCTCGAACCCGCGATCCGTCAGGCCGGCCTCGAGCACCCGGTCGGCCCGGTAGACCCGGACGTCGGGCCCGTCCCCGGCGGCCGCGTCCCCGGCCCCGCCGTCGTCCTCCCCCCGGGCCGCCAGCGCGTACCAGGCGCCCTCGGAGTACACCATCGTGTAGGGCGCGAGCATCCGCTCGTACGGCTCCGTGGCCCCGGAGGAGAGGTAGCGCACCCGGCAGCATCGCCCCTCCCGGGCGGCCCGGAAGAGGACGGTGCGGACGTCGCCGGCCGGGCCGGTCCCTCCCTCCCCCTCCACGGCGATCGCCCCGGGGCGATCCCAGACGGCGACGGCCAGGTCCCGCTCCAGCTCCCGGGCCAGCTCCTCCGCCTCCCCGGGGGCGCCGTCGGCCTCGGCGGCGGCCCGGGCGCGCACGGCCATGTGGAGCGCCGTGGCCTCCCCCGGCGTGAGCTTCACCGGGCGCCGGAACTCGCCGGCCGTCCAGACCGAGACGCGCTCCTCGTCCACCGCGATCTGCAGCCGGTCCGCCCCGCCCGACCGGTGGTAGAAGGCCCGGGCGGTGACCTCCTCCAGGTCGCGGAGCACGCGTCGGCGGCGCACGCCCAGCTCCTCCGCCAGCTCCTCCAGCCGGGCGCCCTCGCCGCGGGCCGCGGCCGGCAGGACGTAGAGCACCCGCTCGAGCTTCTCGTCGGCCGTCGAGCGCGGGGCCATGGCTCTCAGCGCCCCCCTCCGTCCGGCGCGTCGTCGTAGAGGCGCGCCACCTCGGCGGCCATGTCCCCCAGCTCGCGGCGCAGCTCCGGGGGCGACAGCACCTCCGCGTCGCCGCGGAAGGTCGCCAGCCACCGCACGAAGGGGCCCGTCTGCCGGACCTCGAAGCGGCGGACCACGGCCCCGTCGCCGCGGATCTCGACCGTCTCGCCCCGGCCCCTGCGCCGGACGCGGAGCGAGGCCGGGAACCGGAAGAGGACCCGTGCGTCCACGACGTCCTCCTCCCCGCCGTCGTCGCCCAGCTCCCAGGCCTCGCGGTCGAGGTAGCCGCGCACCTCGAAGCCTTCCGGGACCTCGAAGTCCGGCGTGCCCGGCGAGGAGGTCTCGGGCTCGACCTCGGTCGTCCGGTCGACCCGGAACACGCGGATCTCCCCGTCCCGGGCCGCGTCGGCCCCCACGAGGTACCACTCGCCGTGCTGGAAGAAGAGGCCGTACGGGGCCACGTCCCGGTCCGTCGCCTCGCCCCGGCGGATGCCCCCGTAGCGGAACCGGACGCGCTTCCGGTCGAGGAGCGCCCCGGCCAGCGCCCGCAGCCGTCCGGCCACCTCCCCGGCGGCCGGGCGGTCCGGGTAGAGGACCGGCGTGCCCCCGAGGTCGTCCTCGGCCAGGTCGAAGGTGAGCTTCCGGAGCGCGGAGCGGGCCTCGCGCTCGAAGGGGAAGGACGGGCGGCGGA
>CAYZLN010000186.1:0-1724 GCA_964479295.1 uncultured Gemmatimonadota bacterium | reverse complement strand
TCGCCAGCCGGTAGCCCTCCCGCCTCCGGCTCCCGTAGTCGACGGTGTAGGTGACCGTCTCGATGGGGATGCCGGCCTCCCGCAGCTCGCGCTTGTCGCGCTCGAAGGTGCGCCGGGCCGTGGCCCGCGACGTGTCGTCGCCCCCGCGCCACTTCTCGGCGTAGGCCGGGACGCGCTCCATCAGCTCGTCCACGCTCACCGGCAGGCGCCGGCCCACCAGGTAGGCGATCAGGTCGAGCCAGCGCTGGAGCTTGGTGATGTCGTCGCTCACGGGGGACCGCCCCCTGCTGTATGATCGTCGCCCGTCCCCCCGAGGATACGGCTCCCCTCCGACAGCGGGGCGGGCCCGGCTCAGCCCCCGCGCGGGACGAGCACCCGGAGCACCCCGTCGTGCTTGTCGAGGAGGAAGATCCGCCCGTCGGGCGCCGTCCCCAGGCGGAGGTCGACGCGGCCCGCCGTGCCCCGCCCCTGCTCCTCGCGCTCCTCCTCCACGAGTTCGAGCAGCGTCCGGGCCTCGCCGTCGCCGGGGTCCAGCAGCACGCGGCGGATCGGGTCCTGCCCGCCCTCGGGCAGGTCGTCGGCGTCGACGTGGAAGATCTCGCCGCTGGGAAGGTCGCCGAAGAGCAGCCGGCCCTCGAGCGCGGGGACGGCCGCGCCCCGCGCCACGTGCAGGCCGGTGACGGCGGAGCGCGAGATCAGCAGGGGGTCCTGCTGGTCGTACTCGGCCACCGGGTAGGTGACCCCGGCCTCGCTCCGGGGGTCCTCCGTGGTCACCCCCTCGCCGGCGAAGCGGAAGCTGCCCTCCCACTCGTTCCAGCCCAGGTCGTCGCCGGCCTCGGCGAGGCTGACCTCCTCGACGGTGTTCTGCCCGATGTCGGCCACGAAGAGGTTGCCGTTGGCCGGGTCCCACGCCAGGTGCTGGGGGTTGCGCAGGCCCAGGAGGTAGATCTCGCCCAGGGTCCCGTCGTCGCCGTCGTCGGCGAAGGGGTTCCCGTCCGGCACGCCGTACTCGCCGTTCACGCCGTCCGAGCCGAGGGGGTCGATCCGCAGCACCTTCCCGAAGGCCGAGCTGCTGTCGCGGGCCAGGTCGTGCGGGTCGCCCCCGGCGCCGCCGTCGCCGACCCCGACGTAGAGGAGCCCGTAGCCGGGGTCGCCGGGCTCGGCCAGCGGGTCGAAGGCGAGCTCGCCGCCGTTGTGGTTGCCGTACGGCTGCTCGAAGCGGAGCACCTCGCGGGGCGGGCCGCCGTCGTAGCTGTCGGCCCCGGGGGTCTCCGCCGTGAACTCGAGGAGCACCGTGTCGTGGGAGTCCTCCCCGGCGCCCGGCGCGAAGTCCGGCTCGGGCCCCGTCACGTTGGTGTCGGTCCAGACGTAGATCTTCCCGTGCCCGGGCTCGCCCTCCTCGGCGAAGTCGGGGTGGAGGGCGAAGTTCTGGACCCCGGCCTCCCGCCAGCCGGCGTAGACGTCCACCTCCCAGCGCGGGTCGTCGACGTCCAGGTACTCCGTGACCGAGCCGTCCTCGCCGACGATGTAGATCGGCCCCCGCATGTCGCTCAGGAAGAGCCGGTCGGTGCCCGGCTCGTGGACCAGCGTCATCATGCGCGCCGGCTCGCCGTCGACGTCGGGGACGGAGGCGAACGCCTCGACGCCGACCTCGATCACGCCCTCCTCGGCCTCGATGGGCTCCGGGAAGGGGTCGCCCGTCTCCTGCGCCTCGGCGGCGGCCG
>CAYZLN010000185.1:0-4031 GCA_964479295.1 uncultured Gemmatimonadota bacterium | reverse complement strand
AAGGTCGGCGTCTCCACCGTCTCCGCCTCGTCCTCCGGGTAGTTCTCGATCACCACCTTCAGGGGGCGGAGGACGCACATCACCCGCGGAGCGCTCCGGTTGAGCTCGTCGCGGACCACGTGCTCGAGCTTCGAGATCTGCACCCGCTGCCCGGCCCGCGACAGGCCCACCTCGTCGCAGAAGCGGCGCACGGCCCGGGGGGGGATCCCCCGGCGGCGGAGCCCGGCCAGGGTGGGCATCCGCGGGTCGTCCCACCCCTCGACGTCGCCCGCCCGCACCAGGCGGCCGAGCTTGCTCTTGCTCATGATCGTGTAGTCGAGGTTCAGCCGCGAGAACTCGTACTGGCGCGGGCGCGGGTCCCAGCTCCCGGGCTCGGAGTCCGGCCCGTCGGGACGGGTGTTCTCGACGACCCAGTCGTAGAGGGCCCGGTTCTCCTCGAACTCCAGGGTGCAGAAGGAGTGGGTGATCCCCTCGATGGCGTCGCCCAGCGGGTGGGCCCAGTCGTACATGGGGTAGATCGGCCACTCGTCGCCGGTGCGGTAGTGGTGGCCGTCGACGACCCGGTACAGCACGGGGTCCCGGAGCTTCATGTTCTCGGCCGTCATGTCGATGCGGGCCCGGAGCACGTGCTCGCCCTCCTCGAACTCGCCGGCCCGCATGCCCCGGCACATCTCCAGGCTCTCCTCGACGGGGCGGTCGCGGTACGGGCTCGGCCGGCCCGGCTCCGTCACGGTCCCCCGGCGCTCGCGGATCTCCTCCTCCGGGAGGCTGTCCACGTACGCCTTGCCGTCCCTGACGAGCTGGAGCGCCAGCTCCCAGTACCGGGCGAAGTAGTCCGACGCGTGCCGGATCGGCCCCTCCCACTCGAAGCCCAGCCACCGGACGTCGCGGGCGGCGGCCTCGACGTACTTCTCCTCCTCGGTGAGCGGGTTCGTGTCGTCCATCCGCAGGTGGCAGACGCCGTCGAACTCCTCGGCCACCCCGAAGTCGGCGCAGATGGCCTTGGCGTGGCCGATGTGGAGGTACCCGTTGGGCTCGGGGGGGAAGCGGGTGCGGACGACGCCGCCGTGCTTCCCCTCGCGGACGTCGCGGGCGACGATCTCGCGCAGGAAGTCGCGGCGGGCGTCGGGCGGGGTGTCGGGGGCGTCGGCCATGGTCGCTCGCGTCGCGGGTCGGGGGATCCGGAGCGGCGGACGCCGCGGGGCGTGGGCCGCGGGCCCGCCGTCGGGGTGCAGGGAAATGTGCGGCCGGCGCGGTCGTCGTCCAAGTCGCCGGCCGGGCCGATCTCCGGCGGGCGCCCGGCCGAGAGACCACCGTCGCCGGCTCGCCCGTCTTGCAGCGGCCGTCTGGTCCCTCCTACCCTATCCCGTCCTCCAGACCGGTTCGCGTCCCCCGAACTCCACCGACCCCGTCAGGAGCCGCATGGCCGACGACACCCGCGACCTCATGGACAAGCTCACCTCGCTGTGCAAGCAGCGGGGGTTCGTCTTCCAGTCGTCCGAGATCTACGGCGGCGCGGGGTCGGTCTACGACTACGGCCCCCTGGGGGTGGAGCTGAAGCGGAACCTGCGGGACGCCTGGTGGACGGAGATGGTCACCTCCCGCGAGGACGTGGAGGGCGTCGACGCCGGCATCCTCATGCACCCGAAGGTCTGGGAGGCCAGCGGCCACGTGGAGGGCTTCACCGACCCGCTGGTGGAGTGCCGCAACTGCCACCGCCGCTTCCGGGCCGACGAGCTGCTGGCCGAGGAGGGGGAGGAGGCCGGCCCGCCGGGCAGCCCCTCGCCCGAGGCGCTGGTGAACGACCCCGAGGTCGGGGAGCGGCTGGCCGAGACCCAGTGTCCGGTCTGCGGCGTGACGGGCGAGTTCACCGAGCCCCGCGAGTTCAACCTGATGTTCGAGACCCACATGGGGGCGGTGAAGGACGAGGCCTCGGTGGCCTACCTCCGGCCGGAGACCGCCCAGGGCATCTACGTGAACTTCCGGAACGTCCAGGAGAGCGCCCGCCAGAAGGTGCCCTTCGGCATCGCCCAGATCGGGAAGGCGTTCCGGAACGAGATCACCCCCGG
Source organism: uncultured Gemmatimonadota bacterium (assembly GCA_964479295.1). GTDB lineage: Bacteria > Gemmatimonadota > Gemmatimonadetes > Palauibacterales > Palauibacteraceae > CAYVFM01. The sequence goes on along the minus strand of CAYZLN010000185.1, from coordinate 1,962 downwards.
CAACTTCATCTTCCGCACCCGCGAGTTCGAGCAGATGGAGATGCAGTACTTCGTGAAGCCGGGGACCGACGACGAGTGGCTCGACCGGTGGAAGGAGCGGCGCATGGCGTGGCTGGAGGGGCTCGGCATCGACCCCGACCGGCTCCGCTTCCACGAGCACGGGCCCGACGAGATGGCCCACTACGCCAAGGAGGCGTGGGACGTCCAGTACCGCTTCCCCTTCGGGTGGCAGGAGTTCGAGGGGATCCACAACCGGACGGACTTCGACCTCCGCCGCCACCAGGAGCACTCGGGGAAGAAGATGCAGTACATCGACCCGTCGGAGGACGAGCGCTTCATCCCCTACGTCATCGAGACCTCGGCCGGGCTGGACCGGACCCTGCTGGTGCTGCTGGCCGACGCCTACCGGGAGGAGGAGGTCGAGGGCGACACCCGCACCGTGCTGTCGCTCCACCCGAGGCTGGCGCCGATCAAGGTGGCGGTCTTCCCCCTGGTGAAGAAGGAGGGGATGCCGGACCTGGCCCGGGCGGTGACCGACGACCTCCGGGGCCGCTTCGCTGCGTTCTACGACGAGTCGGGCTCCATCGGCCGCCGCTACCGGCGGCAGGACGAGGCCGGAACGCCCTTCTGCGTCACCGTCGACGGCCAGACGCTGGAGGACGACACGGTGACGGTGCGCGACCGGGAGACGCTGGAGCAGGTGCGCGTGGCCATCCCCGAGCTCGGGGACCACGTGGAGGAGCGGATCCGGGGCTGGGACGCGTCGTGAGCCGGGCGGCCGCGAGGGGCTCGACGGCCGGCGGCCGGGCGCCGACCTCCGGATCCGGGCCCGCCGGGGGGGAGTGGTGACCCGATGAGCCGGCTGGCGAAGGTCGTGGCCGGGGCCGCGGCGGCGGGCGCGTACCTGTGGGGGATGAAGCGGCGGAACGCCCGCCTCGAGCGGCCTCCGCTGCGCGACTTCGAGGGCCATCCGTATACGGAGTGCGGCCTCACCCTCGCCGACGGCGCCGGGATCACGTACGTCGACGAGGGCGGGGGCCCGCCGGTGCTGATGATCCCCGGGGCCGACGGCGTCAAGGAGACCTGGCGCCACCAGATCCCCGCCTTCGCCAGGGAGCACCGGGTGATCGCCGGGGACCTGCGGTCGGAGTTCCCGGGGGACGCCGACTTCGACCTGTTCGTGCGCGACGCGGTGGAGCTGCTGGACGCGGCGGGCGTGGAGTCGGCGGCGGTGGTGGGCCAGAGCCTGGGCGGGCCGGTGGCCATGCGTCTGGCGATCCGGCACCCGGAGCGCGTGCGGGCCCTGGTGCTCTCCAACACCCTGGCCCGGGTCAGCTACGAGCACGTGGGCCTGGACCGCACGCTGCTGGCGCCGGTGGCGATGGCGTCGACGCGGTACCTGCCGACGGCGCTCTCCCGGGCGGCGGCGAAGGTCTGGAGCCGCCACGCGGTGTGGATCTTCGACGACTCGCCGGGGGGCGGGAACGTCGTGGAGTACGCGCTCCGGACGGGCCCCCGCACGGTCCCGCCCGACGTCTCGTCCCGGCGGGTTGAGCTGTTCAAGGGGCTCGACCTGCGGCCGGAGCTCGACCGGATCCGGGCCCCCACGCTGGTGGTGAAGGGGCCCCGGGACGCCTACACGCCGCCCCGGTGGTCGCGGGAGATCGCCGCCGGGATCCCGGACTCGGCCTACGTGGAGATCCCCGAGACCGGGCACTGCTCCCACGTCTCGATGCCGGGTCGCTTCAACCGGCTGGTGCTGGACTGGCTGGAGGCCGTGGAGGAGCGCATGGCGGAGGAGGCGTAGGGTGAGCCGGGAGCGCGACCGGACCCGGGAGGAGGTCGACGGAGTGAAACGGGAAGGCGGGACGACGGTGGCGGGGGAGGCGACGTGAGCGACGGGTCGGAGGGCCTCTTCTCCTCCCGCTACGGCACCATGCTCGCCATGGTGGGGATGGCGGT
>CAYZLN010000184.1:0-4061 GCA_964479295.1 uncultured Gemmatimonadota bacterium | reverse complement strand
GGAAGGTCTTCCTCCCCACCTACGGCGTCTTCCAGGAGGACCGGTTCGTGGAGCCGGGGGGCTCCGTGCGCGCCTTCGACACCGCCTGGGGCCGGGCGGCCGTCCTGGTCTGCGAGGACGCCTGGCACTCGATCTCGGGGACGCTCGCCGCCCTCGACGGCGCGCAGGTCGTCTTCGTCGTGAGCGCCTCGCCCGCCCACGGCACGGACCCCGGTCCCGGCGTCCCCGGCAACGTCGAGCGCTGGGAGCGGCTGCTGCAGGGCACGGCGGAGGAGCACGGCGTCTTCGTCGTGCTCTCGCAGCTCACCGGCTTCGAGGGGGGGAAGGGGTTCCCCGGCGCCTCGATGGCGGTGGGGCCCCGCGGCGAGGTGCTGGCCCGGGGGCCCCTCTGGGAGGACGACCTCGTCACCGCCTCCCTCGACCTGGACGCCCTGCTGCCCGCCCGCCGGCACACGCCGCTGCTGGCCGACCTGGAGTCGGCGCTCCCCCGGATCCTCTCGGCCTCGGCCGACGTGCTGCCCGGCGTCGAGGGCGCCGGGGACGGGGCGGAGGGGGGCGGCGACGGGCCGTCCTCCGCCGACGGCGGTCGCGGGCGGCGGGACAGGCCCGAAGGGACCGCGATCGGCGCCGACCCCGTCGCCCCGAGCGACGAGGATCCCGTGCGCGGGCCCGGCGCCCCGCTCTCCACCCCCCGACCGGACCCCGACGACGCGTCGGTCCTGGAGATCGACCCCGAGCTGGTGGAGGAGTGGCTGGTCCAGTTCCTCCACCAGGAGGTGCTGGAGCGGAGGGGCTTCCGCCGCGTCGTGGTGGGGCTCTCGGGCGGCGTCGACTCGTCGCTGGCGGCCCTGCTGGCGGCCCGGGCCCTCGGGCCGGAGGAGGTCGAGGCCTTCCTGCTCCCCTCCGACGTCTCCTCCCCCGAGAGCCGGGAGCACGCGCTGGCGGTCGCCGAGCTGGCGGGCTTCGACGCCCGCACGATCGACATCACCCCCGCCGTGGACGGCTACCTCGAGGAGCACGAGCCCGACGCCGGCGACCGTCGCCGCGGCAACGTCATGGCCCGGCAGCGGATGATCGTGCTCTACGACCAGGCCATGAAGCTCGACGCCCTCCCGCTCGGCACCGGCAACAAGTCGGAGCGCCTGCTCGGCTACTTCACCTGGCACGCCGACGACGCGGCGCCGGTGAACCCGCTCGGGGACCTCTTCAAGACGCAGGTCTGGCAGCTCGCCCGGCACGTGGGCGTGCCCGAGGAGATCGTCGAGAAGCCCCCCTCCGCCGAGCTCGAGCCCGGGCAGAGCGACGAGGACGACCTGGGCGTCGGCTACCGGGAGGCCGACCTCGTCCTCCACCACCTGCTGCGGGGACACGGGCCCGCCGACCTCGTGGAGTGCGGCTTCGACGCCGGCGTCGTCGGGATCGTCCACGAGCGGCTCGAGGGCACCCACTGGAAGCGCCGGCCGCCCACGGTGGCGATGCTCTCCGACACCTCCATCGGCGACTGGTACCTGCGGCCGGTGGATTACTGACGACGGACCGCCGCCCCCCTGCTACGCCGGCTGGAGCGGCCAGACGAGCTGCAGCACCGTCACCGCCACGACGCTCAGCAGGAGCTGCAGCGGCACCCCGGTCCGGGTGAAGTCGGCGAACCGGTACTTCCCGGGCCCGTAGACCATGATGTTGGTCGTGTAGTTCAGCGGGGTGGAGAAGGAGAGCGACGCGGCCACCGTGGCGATCAGCACCAGCGGCCGCGGGTCGAGCCCCTGGGCGCCGGCCAGGGCCAGCACGACCGGGAACATGAGGGCGGCCGCCGCCTGGTTCATCACCAGCTCGGTGAGCACGACCGTCCCGAAGAAGACGCCGAGCAGCAGCCCCCAGTGCCCGGCGACCCCGGCCAGGGCGCCGATCGCCTCCCCCAGGATCTGCGCGCCCCCGCTCGCCTCGAGGGCGTTGGCGATGCCGATGGCCGAGCCGATGGCCACCAGCACCGACCAGTCCACCGAGCGCCGCGCCTCGCCGGGCCCCACGCAGCCGGCGGCGATCATGAGCAGGCCGGCCGTCGGCGCCGCGATGGGCAGCGTGAGCACGCCGGCTGCGACCGAGCCGATCATGGCCAGGAGGATGCCGGCGGCGACCCACTGCTTCTCCGAGCGCCGCGGGACGCTGCCCTCGAGGGGGCTCACGACGAAGAACTCCGACGACTCCCGGTGGGCGCGGCCGAACTCGGGGCCCGCCTCCAGGATCAGGGTGTCGCCGGGCCGGAGCGTCACCTCGGCGATGCTCTCCGGGATCTCCTCGCCCCGCCGCTGGACGGCCAGCACCGTGGCGTTGTACCGGGCCCGGAACTCGGCCTCCCGGATGTGGGTCCCCACCAGCGGCGAGCCCGGCGTGATCACCGCCTGGTAGAACTCCCACGTCGGCTCCGCCTCGGGCGCCTCGCCGGTGGTGACGGGCCGCAGGCCCTCGAGCCCGGCGAGCTGGACGATCCCCTGCAGGGCCCCCGCGAAGGCGATCCGGTCGCCGGCCGCCAGCCGCTCCCCCGGCTCCACCGGCGCGACCATGCCCGTCTCCCTCGCGATGCGGACCACGTAGAGGTCCTGCACCTCCAGCAGGCCGGCCTCCTCCACCGTCTGGTCGACCAGCGGCGAGTCCTCCTCGAGCCGCATCTCCGTGACGTACTCCTGGACGTCCTGGGCCGGCGTCTCGGGCGACTCCCGGGCGGGCAGGAGGCTCGGGGAGACGAAGGTCAGGTAGAGGACCACCACCAGCGCCAGCGGCACGCCGACCGCCGCCAGCTCGAAGAACCCGAGGCCGGCGATCCCGTTCTCCCTCATCAGCCCGTCCATGACGATGTTGGTGGACGTTCCGATGAGGGTGCTGACGCCCCCGATGATGGAGGCGTAGGAGAGCGGGATCAGCAGCTTGGAGGGGGAGATCCCGTGCTCCCGGGCCCAGCGGTCGAGGGTGGGGATCCCGATGGCGACGATGGCCGTGTTGGAGAGGAACGCCGACCCCGAGGCCGCCATCGTCGTCAGTCGGGCCAGGACGCGACGGAGGGAGGCGCCCTCGCCGAACATGGCCGACGTCACCCGGTCGATGAGCCCGGTGGCCCGGACCCCGGCGGCCACCAGGAAGAGGCCCCCGATGGCGATCACGGCCGGGTTGGCGAAGCCGGCCGCCGCCGAGGACGCGTCCAGCACCCCGGCGGCGGCCAGCACCATGAGGGCGCCCAGCAGCAGGTAGTCGGGGCTCACGACGTCCAGCGCCATGAGCCCCACCGCGAGGATCAGGACCGCGAACGTGAAGACGGCGTCGAAGGGCATCGGCCTCCCGGGTTCGGGTGCCCGTGCGATCGACGACCCGTGCCCGCCCTGCCGGGGTGCTCGGGCCCGTTCACGTCATGCAGGGCCCGTGCGCGCGGAGTGGCTCGTCCCGCCCCTCTGGCGATGTGCCGCGAGCCGTCGTCCCGGGACCGGGCCCCGGCGACGGCGTCAGAGGCCCTCGATCACCCCGGACTCCAGGGCCTCCACGTCGAGGACGACGCGGACCTCGTCCCCGACGACGGTGCCGCCGCCCTCCAGCGGGCTCTGCCAGTCCACGCCGAAGTCCGTGCGGTCGAGGGTCGTCCGCGCCGTGAAGCCGACACGGCGGATCGGCCCCCTGTCCTCGCCCCCCTCCCAGTACGGCGTCGACCAGACGCCCAGATACCGGACGTGCAGGGGTACCTCCCGGGTCACGCCCGCCAGCGTCAGCTCCCCGTGCACCCGGAGCTCGTTGCAGCCGAGCGGCTCGACGCGGTCGCCCCGGTACACGATCTCGGGGTGGTCCTCCACCCCCAGGAAGTCGTCGTCCCGGAGGTGGGCGTCACGCGCCTCCTCCCCCGTCCAGAGCGTCCCCGTGGGGATCCGGGCCTCGACGGCGCCCGCGGTGGGGTCGTCGGGGTCGAAGTCGACGTGGCCGTGGACGTCGGAGAAGCGGCCCCGCACGGGGGTGACCATCATGTGGCGGGCCGTGAAGTGGGCGGCGCTGTGGCCGGGCTCGAAGATCCAGCGCTGCATCGT
>CAYZLN010000183.1:0-4097 GCA_964479295.1 uncultured Gemmatimonadota bacterium | reverse complement strand
TCAGCCGTGGTACCGGCGCCGGACCTCCTCGATGGCGTCCGCGTCGCCCAGCACCGTCAGGGTGTCCCCCTCCTCCAGCTCGAGGTCCGCCCGGGGGACCAGCGACCGGCCGTCCCGCTCCACGAGCACCACCAGCGTCCCCGTCCCGAGGTCCACCTCCTCGAGCGTCCGCCCCGCCAGCTCCGTGGTCGGCCCCTCCGGCCGGAGCTCGACGGCGACGAACCGGTCCTCGTGGAGCATCACGTCCTTCAGCTCCAGGTCGTCCTCCGCGTTCCGCCAGGCCTCCAGGAACCCTCTCTGGTCGACGTGGTCGGCGATCTGCGCCAGCACGTGCAGATGGGTCCGGGTGGCCGACTTGGGGCTCACGAGGAAGAAGAAGGCGTAGATCCGGTGCTCGGCCGCGTCCCCGGGGGGGGCGTCCCCGCCGTCGGGCAGGAGCCCGTCGTCGGCCACGTCGATCTGCTCCGGCACCTTCACCCCGTCCCTCACCCGGATCATGGCCATCCGGGGCTCCGACGCCCCCTCGACGCGCAGGTGGGGGATCGCCGCACCGTGCGAGACCGGGGTCACCCCGATCCGGGTCTCGCCGAGGAAGCCCTCCAGCAGGCTCGAGGCCGAGCACGGAAGGGTCTCCGACAGGCCCTCGGAGGCCCTCCGGGCCACCCTCTCGAAGGTGACCGGGGCCTCCAGGTCGACGACGATGGAGCCGGCCACCGCCTGCTCGTACGGGGCGGAGCCCCCCAGGGCCTTTTCCTTCAGGATCTGCCGCAGCTCCGGCTCCAGCCCCTCGTACCGGTCCTGGCCCAGGCGGTCGAAGACGTGGAGGATGGCCCCCTTCCGGTCCACGCGCCGCCGGCCGTAGGCGTAGTACCAGACCACCGACCCGACCACGATCCCGACGCTGAAGAGCAGCGGCACCAGGCCCAGCTCGAAGATGAGCCAGAAGGGGATCAGGAAGCCCGCCACCTGCATCCAGGGGTAGAGGGGCGACCGGAACCCGGGCACGTACGACGTGAGCCGGCTCTCCCGCATCACGACGACGCAGAGGTTGAGCATCGCGAAGATGAGCAGCTTGAAGGTGCTGGCCAGCTTCGCGACGCCCTCCGCGTCGAAGGTGAGGAGGATGGCCGCCATCGCTCCCCCGGTGACGAGGATGCTCGTCACCGGGGTGTCGAAGCGGCCGAGGCGGGACAGCGCCCCGGGGAGCAGCTCGTCCCGGGCCATGGCCAGCGGGTACCGCGAGGCGGAGAGGAGCCCCGCGTTGGCGGTGGAGGCGAACGCCGCGAAGGCCGCCACGACGACCAGGAGAAGCCCGACCTGCCCCGGGAGCCAGTCGAAGAACACCTCGGCCGCGGTGGCCGCCGGCGTCAGGTCCGAACGGAAGGTCTCGGGGTCGAGGACCGCCACCATGACGGCCACGCCCACCACGTAGATCACCGTGGCCACCACCAGCGAGAGGATCATCCCGCGGGGGATGTTCCGGTCCGGGTCCTTCACCTCCTCGGCGACGCTGGCCACCTTCGTGAGCCCCGTGTACGAGACGAAGACGAAGCCCACCGTCGCCACCAGCCCCTCGGCCCCGAAGGCGAAGAAGGGCGTGAACTTCTCGCGCCACACCGTGCCGGGGTCCTCCACGGCGAAGACCTCCACGAGCCCCTGGAGGACGAAGAAGCCGACCACGGTCAGCAGCCCGATCACCAGGGCGTTCTGGAGCCCCGTGGTCTCCTTGGCGCCCAGGATGTTGACCCCGACGAAGGCCGCCGTGAGGGCGAGGGCCACCGGCGTGATGGCGACGTCGGCGAAGAGGGTCATGTACGCGCTGATGCCCAGCAGCGCGAAGGCGCTCTTGAAGACCAGCGACGCCCAGGTGCCCAGCCCGCCGATCGTCCCCACCAGCGGGCCCAGGGCCCGGTCGAGGAAGTAGTACGTCCCGCCGGCCCGGGGCATGGCCGTGCTCAGCTCGGCCTTGCTCACCAGCGCCGGCACCACCAGGAGGCCCGCGAGGCCGTAGGCCAGCACGACCGAGGGGCCCGACTTGGCCGCCGCCAGCCCGGGCAGGAGGAAGAAGCCGGAGCTCACCATGGCGCCGGTGGCCACGGCGAAGACGTCGAAGAGGCCGAGCTCCTTGGCCAGCTTCTCGTCGGGCTCCAACCCTTGCGTCAAGGGACGATCCTCTCGGTCCGGTCGTCGGCGAACGGGCGAAGAACGTAGGTGGCGCCGGGCCGCCCCATGCTATGGTCCGCGGGGGTCCTGCGCGAGGCGACCCGCGGGCGACGCCGCCACACCGCACGCCCGCCACCGCGCCGGAAGAACTCCGCGCCGACGCCCCCGCACCTGCGTCCCGTGCCGGGGGCTCACGGCACCAGCACCCCCGTCCCGTCGATCTCGCTCTCCTTGAGGTCGAGCAGCGCCCGGTTCGCCTGCTCCAGGGGGTAGGCGCGCGTCTCCGGGCGGATCGGGATCTCGGCCGCCTCGCGCAGCAGCTCCCGGCCGTCCTCCCGCGTGTTGGCCTCCACGCTCCGGAGCTGCTTCTCGTGGAAGAGGTGCTCCTCGTAGGTCATCTCCGGCACCGGCGACATGTGGATGCCGGCCAGCGACACCGTGCCGCCCTTCCGCACCGACCGCAGCGCCACCGGCACCAGCTCGCCCGCCGGAGCGAAGACGATGGCGCCGTGCACCTCCTCGGGGAGCTCCTCGTAGGGCGAGCCGGTGGACGCGGCGCCCAGCTCGCGCGCCAGCTCCCGGTGGCCCTCGCTGCGCGTGGCCACGTGCACCTCGCAGCCGCGGTGGCGGGCGATCTGGATCACCACGTGGGCCGACGACCCGAACCCGAAGATGCCCAGCTTCCCGCCGTCCGGGACCTCCGCCCGCCGCAGCGACCGGTAGCCGATGAGGCCGGCGCAGAGCAGCGGCGTCGCCTCGGCGTCGCCGAAGACGTCGGGGACCCGGTACGCCCACTCCTCGTCGACCAGCGCCTTCTCGGCGTAGCCCCCGTCCTCGTGGTAGCCGGTGTAGCGGCTCTCCCCGCACAGGTTCTCCCGGCCGGTCCGGCAGTACTCGCAGCGTCCGCAGGTGCCCCGGAGCCAGGCGATCCCGACCCGGTCGCCGGGCTCCAGGCGCTCGCAGCCGGGCCCGAGGGCCTCCACCTCGCCCACGATCTGGTGCCCCGGCACCACCGGGAGGCGCTCCTCGGGCAGGTCGCCCTCGACGACGTGCAGGTCCGTGCGGCAGACGGCGCAGGCCTTCACGCGAACCCGCACCTCCCCCCGGCCGGGCTCGGGGTCGGGCCGCTCGACGAGCCCGAGGGGACGGTCCTCGGCGTCGGCCAGCGAGCGGAGGAGCACGGCCTTCATGGTCGCCTCCCTTCGCGGATCGACCTTCCATTCGACGGCACGGTGGCGGCCGTCCGGTGCACCCAGGGCCGCCGGGCGCCCCGTGCGGGAGCTTCGCCCCGGGAGCGTCCCGCCCCCCGCGGCCCGGGACGACAATTTGCCCGTGCACCGCTCGACGCCGTAGGGTGGGCCGCGCCCCCGGGCGGACGGGCGCTGATTCTGCTGACTCTACAGGGACGGAGCCGCCGGCCCATGTCCCGCCGCGCGGCCCTCTGATTGTACAGGTGTACAGGTGTCCACCTGCGCGGCCCCGGAGGTGTACACGTGTACGATCAGAGGGGCCGGCGGGTCGGAGCACCTCCCTGCCCGACAGGCGAGATCCCTGCCAGACAGACGAGAAGAGAAAGGACCCCCGAATGTCGCACGAAGACGCTCGCTCCAGCTCGCCCCGGCCCGGCCCCCGCGACCCCCTCTTCCCCCGCGACCTGCTGGAGGGGAAAGTCGCCCTGGTCACCGGCGGCGGCACCGGGATCGGCTACGGCATCGCGGGCTGCCTCCTCCGATACGGGGCCGATGTCTGCATCGCCTCCCGCACGCTCGATCGGCTGGAGGAGGCCGCCGGCGAGCTGGAGGGCGAGCACGGCGGCACCGTCCTGCCCCTGGAGACGGACGTCCGGGAGGCCGACGTGGTCCGGGACACCGTCGACCGGGCCGCCGACGAGCTGGGCGGCCTCGACGTCCTGGTGAACAACGCCGCCGGCAACT
>CAYZLN010000182.1:2519-4098 GCA_964479295.1 uncultured Gemmatimonadota bacterium | reverse complement strand
CCGGTCGGAGCCCGGGTCCCCGGCCGCCGGCTCGATCCGGAGCTGGTCCACGGCGCGCTGGAACTTCGGGTCGGACCGCTCGACGTCCTCGTCCTCGCGTTCGAGCATGAGGCGGTCCTCGTCCTCGTTGATCCGGGCGACGTCGAAGCCGATCTCCTCGCCCTGCTCCCGGGCGCACTCGACGGCGTCGGAGAGGGACGCCACGGGGGCCGTCCGGACGGCCGCGCGCTCAGAGCCGCCGCTGGCGCATCCCGCGACGAGGAACACGGCGGCGGCCAGCAGGGCCGTGCCGGAGGCGGCCGTCCGGGAGGGACGCCCGGCGGTCGGAGGCGTGAGGTCGGTCATGTCGGTTCCTGGCTCGGGTCAGGTGTCGGGGGTCGGCGGGGACGCTCCGCCCCGTCGTCGGGAACGAGCGCCGGGACCGGCGCGTCCGGGGCGGAACTTAGCGGCGCCGTCCCCCGCGGTGAAAGAGGCCGCGGCCGAGGCCCTCGGCGCCATGAACGCCGCGAGCCCGGCACGGACCCAAATACGAAAGAGGCGGCCTCCGGGAAGGAGACCGCCTCTTCCGCCACGTCGATCGAGCGGCCGTGCTCCGGCTCAGAAGGTGAGCATCAGGCCGCCGGCGAAGACGATGGAGCTGTTCGACTCCGGGCCCTCGCCCTCGTCGACCGTACCGCTGGTCCACTGGTAGGTGCCCTCGCCCACGAGCTGCAGCGACTGGGTGACCGAGTAGTAGAGGCCGCCGGTGATGGACTGGTTGTTGACCTTCTCCAGCCCGGTCTCCGGGAAGGTGCCCTCTTCTTCGGTCGCCTCGAGGGTGCTCAGGCCGTAGCTGCCGCCGAAGGTGACGTCACTGCCCTCGGGCGTGGCCGTCGCCTGGCCGATGAAGCCGTAGGAGGTGCGCATCTCCGTGGACGGCACCCCGGGCGCCTGAGTCGTCGAGCTACGGGCGTTGGCGAACATCAGCGTCGTGCCGATGCCCTCGCCCCAGTAGCCCGAGCCGGTGAGGGAGAAGGTCTCCCCGCCGTACTCCAGGCCGCCGCTGAGGCCGTAGGAGGTGGACGTGTCGTCGATGTCGCCCTCGAGGTCCTCCAGCGACGTGTCCTTCTGGTTCTGGAGCAGGCCGCCGGCCCAGAACATGACGTTACCGGAGCTGTAGCTGAACTCCGTCTCGAGGCGCGGCATCGTCGTCTCGTCGAACTCGTTGTGGGTGTCCGGGTCGAAGAGGGCGATCGTGAGCGACGCCGGGTTGTCGGCCGGCGTGGTGTAGGCGATCTGGGCGTTGAAGTTCGGGTAAACGTACCCGAAGCCGATCCGGCCCAGCGTCGTCCCGCCCGGGTCGCCGAAGTTGCCGCCCGTCGCGCCCACGCCGGACAGGGTCATGTCGGTCAGGATGTTCTGCCGCTGGTAGACCCCGATGGCGCGGCCGGCGAGAATCTGCCCGAAGTCCCCCGAGACCGTCAGGTAGACCTCGCGCATGTCGATCTGGGCGCCGGCATGGCCGCTGGCCGAGAAGTTGTCGTGGCCCCCGGGCGTCTGGATCTGGGGCGCGAAGCCGAAGTGCACCCCCAGGTCGAGG
>CAYZLN010000182.1:0-2419 GCA_964479295.1 uncultured Gemmatimonadota bacterium | reverse complement strand
TAGGCGTCGAGGGGCTCGGTCCCGTTGCTCTCGTCGCCCCGGAGCCACTGCTCGCCCGTCAGGCGAGCGTCGACGCCGGCCTCGAACTCGGCCGGAAGGGCCACGGTCGCGCCCCCCTTCACCTGGTGGCCGGGCACGAGCGGGAGCCGGTCGCCGGCGGTCACGTCGTTCGGGCCGGCCAGGGGGCTGTCCTCGAAGTCGTCGTCCGCCCGGATGCTGAAGAGTTGCGGGGCGTCGGACTGGAAGGTCGCCCGGGTGTACGCCCAGTTCAGGTAGGCGCTGCTCCCCTCCCCCAGCCGGGTGTTCACCGACAGCTCCACGCCCTCCCTGCGGGTGTCGTCGAGGTTCGTGAAGAAGCCCTCCACCGGGCTCTCCTCCGACGAGACGAAGAAGATCTCGTCGTCCACCTCCGTGAGGTATACGGACGCCTCGAACACCGCCGGGCCGACGGCCCATCGCCCCCCCGTCTCGTACGTCGTCGCCGTGACGGGATCCAGCGGGGGGTCGTCGCCCAGGGCGAAGGGCAGCGGGCAGGCCGCCTCGGGGTCGGCGCAGGCGAGCTCGAGGATCGCCGGCGCGCGGAAGCTCGTGCCCACCGACGCGTAGGCGGAGGCCCCCCGGCCGAGGTCGACGCTGACCCCGCCGCGGGGGCTCAGCTCGTGGAAGGTGCTGACGGTGTCCTCCGCCGGGTCCAGCCGGTCCTCGAACGGGATCCTGACGTAGTCGTAGCGTCCCCCGGCCGAGAGGGTGACCCGCCCCAGCTCCACGTCGGCCAGGGCGTACCCGGCGAGGTCGACGCTGGGGCTCCCGACGTCCGTCGTGAGGTTCTGCTCGTCGGTCCCCCGCGGCTCCTCGAAGATCTGGATGTCCACCCAGTTGGCGGCCCCGTCCACGCCGAGGCGGAGGGTCACCGGCACGTCGCCGAACTGGAGGGGGCGCCGCCAGTCGCTCGTCCCCCCGACGGAGTGGTTGGTGGTGGTGGACCGGACGTCCGGCTCCGGAGGCTGGTTGACGTTGAAGCGCTCGGCGTGGGAGCGTCGGTAGAAGAGCGTGGACGATCCCTGTCCTCCGGCCAGGGGGACGTAGCCCGTCGCGGAGACCTGCTGGCTGTTCAGGTCCTCGAAGTCACCGGCGGTGAAGTTCGTCTCGGGATCCGACTCGAAGATGCTCGCGGGCAGGGACCCGGCCGTCTCGGCCCGTGACTTCGCCCCCACGGCCTGGAAGGCCAGGCCCCGCTCGGGGCCCCGACGGTCGAGGTTCACGAAGGCGTCGTAGCCCTCCCATTCGGTGGCCTCGCGCCACCCGTCGGCCCGGTTGTAGCCCCCCGCGGCGTAATACCTCCAGTCGTCGGCGCTCCCGCTGATCGAGGCCTCGGCCGAGGCCGAGCCGAAGGAACCGCCCGTGAGCTCCAGCTCCCCCTCGGTGGTCTCGCTTCCCCGCTCGGTGATGAGGTTGATGGCTCCCCCCAGCGAGTTGGGGCCGAGCAGCGACGCCGTGCCCCGGAGCACCTCGACGCGCTCCACGTGCTCCAGGGGCAGCAGGTCGAAGTTCACCTCCTGGGCGCTGGGCTCGTTCTGGCGGACGCCGTCGAGGAAGACGGTGACGCCCGGCGGCAGGCCGACCGTCGGGCCCACGTTGAACCCCCGGACGCTCACGTTGACCTTCTGCGGCGAACCCAGGTCGTCGTACGCGGAGATACCCGGCTCCCGGACCAGCCCGTCCGACAACAGGGTGGGCTCCCAGGCCTCGATCGCCTCCCCCTCGAGGGTGGAGATCCGGGCCGGCACGCCCGAGGCGATCTCCGGGCGGGCGGTGGGGCTCACCGAGGTGATGACCTCGAGCGGCTCGATCTCCCGCACCTCCGACGTGTCGGGCGGGACGGTGTCGGCCTCCTGGGCGGCGCCGACGCCCGGCCAGCCCGCCGCCGAGACGAGAAGGACGGCGAGTGCGGCGGCAGCTCTCGTCATGGTCGCGCGTGTTCTCGTCGACATCGTGGTCCTTCCCTCGTTGTCTGTCTTCGAACCCGTCATCGGTCCCGCTCCGTCCCTCCGCGCCCGAGCCTCGAGCCGTCGTCGGTGTGGACCGCCCGCAACCGGTCCCCGGGGCTCAGGCGGCCGTCGCCGTTCTCGTCCTCGTAGAGCACCGCCAGCGCCACGCGCTCCCGTCCCCCGGCCACCACGAAGACGCCGTCGTCGCGCCGGGGGCCGCCGTCCAGGTCCGCGCAGCACCGGTCCAGGCGGCGCACGCCCCCGGGGAGCCCGGCCTCGCCGGGCGCCGGCGCGACCCCCGGCACCACGGTCCGGAGGGGATCGCCGTCCGTGAAGCTCCGGCTCCCGTCGCGATCCTCGTAGATCCAGAAGTCGACCACCGCCTCGTCCCGGCCCGCCACGACCCGGACCCCGTCGTCGGCCGGCCCCCC
>CAYZLN010000181.1:0-4098 GCA_964479295.1 uncultured Gemmatimonadota bacterium | reverse complement strand
CCCTCCTCCCGGACGTACTTCGCCAGCACGCGGGGGAAGGAGCCGAAGGCCCGGGGGTGGGCCGAGTCCACCCGCTCCGGGTCCATGGGCGAGGCGTCGGTGTCGAAGGCCACGAAGGGGGCGCCCAGCGCCTGGCGCTTCTGCTCCTCGTTCATGCTGCGGGGGTTCACCGACACGCCGCCCTCCTGCACCAGGTCGAAGAAGAGGGTCCACGGGTCCACGCCCCGGTGCTCGGCCGCTTCGGCCAGCGAGCGGCCCAGCAGGTCGCGGTCCTCCTCCGAGCCGACGCCGGCGATGAGCACCTCGCCCCAGTCCTCGCCCACGTGGTGGTACCAGTTCTCCCAGTCGGTCGTCGTCTCCACCTCCTCGCGGAGCCGCTCCCGGACCCCGGGGTCGGAGAGGGTCTCCAGGAAGGCCTGTCGCCCGTCGGCGTAGTGGCGCGGGTGGAGGAAGGAGCCGAGCCCGATCCCGTTCCGCACGTACGGGTAGACGTCGGCCGTCACCTCGTGACCCTCCGCCCGGGCCCCCCGGATCCGGTCCAACGCCTCCTCCATGAGCGGCCAGTTGTCCCGTCCCGCCGCCTTCAGGTGGAAGATGTGGACGGGCACGCCCGCCTCCCGGCCGATCCGGATCGCCTCCTCCACCGCCTCCACCACCCGGTGGCTCTCGTTCCGCATGTGGGTGAAGTACGTTCCGCCGTGGCGGCCGGCCGCGCGGGCGAGCTGCACGAGCTCCCCGGTCGTGGCGTAGGACCCCGGCGGGTAGATGAGGGCCGTCGAGAGGCCGGCGGCGCCGTCCTCCATGGCCTCCTCCACCAGGCGCTGCATGCGGTCCATCTGCTCCGGCGTCGGCTCCACGTCCTCGTCCCCGAGGACCATGCGGCGGACCTGGGCCGCGCCCACGGTGTGGACCACGTTCAGGGCCACCCCCTCGTCCTCGAGGACGGCGAGGTACTCGTCGTAGGTCCGCCACCCGACCTCCCGATCGATCCCGTCGCCGAGATCCCGGGCCGTCCGGTCGTCCAGGGGCGCGGGGGACCATCCCTCGCCGGAGAGCATCGTCGTGATGCCCTGCCGGAGCTTGCTCTCGGCGCTGGGCGGGTGGAAGGCGAGGGGGTGGCTCGCCTGGCCCATCATGTCGACGAAGCCCGGCGCCACCACCCGGCCGGAGGCGTCGACGGTGTCCGCGGCCGTGGCGCCCGCCAGGTCGCCCACCGCCGCGATGCGCCCGTCCCGGACGGCGACGTCGGCGCGGTAGGAGGGCCCGCCCGTCCCGTCCACGACCCGGCCGTCCCGGATCAGGACGTCGTGCGCCGCCCCGCCGGCGGCCCGGGGGCCCTCCGACGTCGCGACGCCCCCCGCCGCCAGCCCCGTCGCCAGGGCCGCCGCCAGGATCCCCGTCGTCGCCTTGGCCGTCTCCGGTCGTCGCAGCATCGAGATCACGTCCTCCGTCCGAGGAGCCGCCAGACGCCCACGGTCAGCAGGGGCGCCGCGAAGAGTCCGATGAAGAGGTAGCCCATGACGGTGTAGCCGCGGGCGACCAGGGCGATGATGCCCACCCGGGAGAGGGCGGCCGCGGCCAGCAGGATCCCCGCCCCCAGCACTCCGCTCTGGAGCCGGGAGAGGCCGGCCGCGTCCCCTCCCGCCCCCTCCTCCGGCGCCGGGGCGGCCGCGGCGTCCTCCGCGTCGGCTCGCGGGGCGGGGTCCGGCGACGCCACCTCCTTCAGGTCCTCGTCGACCCGGTCCAGCAGGGCGTGGATGAGGCCGACGCTGGTCTCCAGCAGCGTCCAGCCCATGACCACCCCGAAGGCGGCCACCACCGCGCCGCCCCCGACGGCGTCGAGCATCGGCAGCCAGGGCACGGCCGCGTCCATGACCTCCGTGGAGGGGTAGAAGGCCATCAGGCACAGGTAGGTGAGGGCGAAGGGGAGGGTCATCATGAGCCCGGCCACCACCGAGGCCGCCGCCGTCTCGCGGCGGCTCGTCTGCCGGCGCAGGGTGAAGAGGACGGCCGGGAAGGCCACGAGGTTGTAGCCCACGTAGAGCACGCCGGCCCCCAGCACCTCGGGGGTGCTCGCCGCGCTCCCCAGGTAGGAGGCCGCCTGCCCGGCGAACACGTCGGCGACCTCGCCCCACCGCTGCGACAGCACCAGCACCCCGAAGGCGGCGTAGGCCATGTAGAGGAGCGTCGTGCCGACGCTCTTGAAGGCCTCGATCACCCGGGACCCGTAGTAGGAGAGCGCCCCGACGGCCACGACGATGATCGCGGTGCCCGCCAGGCTCGGTACGCCGAGGGTCTCGTCCATGATCTCCGCCGCCGCCGACGCCATGACGGCGATCACCAGCACGGCCATGAGGCCGTAGAGCAGGTCGAAGAGGGGCCACGCCCTGCCGATGAGCTGCTGGACGAACCCCTTGTACTCGTAGGTGCGGAAGACGCGGGCCACCTCGAAGGTCAGGGCGGCGATCACGGTGAACCCGACGAAGATGGCCACCACCGCCAGCCAGCCGCGGGGGCCGAACTTGGCCCCGTAGGTCACGATCTCCCGTCCCGTGGCGTAGCCGCCGCCGATGAGGACCGACTGCAGGACGATCCCCGGCAGGACCAGCTTCCCGAACCAGCCCCGGAAGAGGTCCCGCCAGAGCGAGCCCCCGGACCCCTCCCCGGACGCCCCGGTCATCGGCGGGGTCCCGCCGGGGCGGCGCCTCCCACGGCGGCGTCGGCGTCCGGCGACAGGGCCGTCTCGTCGGGGCCGGGCCGCTCGATCTCCTCGAAGATCAGGTTCAGGATCGGGTAGTCCCGCCACGTCCGGTGGTCGAAGTGCCACCACTCCCACTCGTAGACCGAGAAGCCCTCGGCCTCCATGGCCTCGCGGAGCAGCTCCCGGTGCCACCGCTCCCGGGAGGTGCCCCCGGGGTAGCGGGGGAAGGCCCGGGCGGTGAACTCGTCGTACCCGCTCACCGTGGCGGCCGTCTCGCCGGTGTCCAGGTGGTACAGCGTCAGGTCCACGGCGGCCCCGCGGTTGTGGCGGGAGCCGTCCGAGGCGTCGGCGACGAACTGCTTCATGTCCTCGGGCGTCGCGTCCCAGAACATCTTGGTCACGAACCAGGGCCGGTAGGCGTCGTAGACGAGCAGCCCGTAGCCCTCCTCGGCGAGGCGCCGCGCCGCCCGGCCCACCGCCTCCGCCGCGGGCCGCTGCAGGTAGGCCCGGGGCTGCTCGTAGAAGACCGAGCCCATGAAGTTGTTCGTCGTGGCGTACCGGACGTCGAACCGGATCGGGGCGTCCAGGGTGCCGAGCTCCACCAGGTCCGGCTCCCGGAAGTCGCCCTCTTCCTCCGGCGGGTCGGCGGCGAGGGCGTCGCGGCGCAGCTCGTCGATCGGGGCGACCGGGTCGATGCGGAAGGTGCCTCCCCCGGCGGGCCCCGCCTCCCGGCGCTCGAACCGGATGCCGGCCGCGGTGACCGCCGTCGCCCGGCCGGACCCGTCGCGGTGGAATTCCACCCGCTCGCCGCTGTACAGGCCCCGGTCGGGGAACCGGTAGACGTCGTCGGCCACCCGCTCCAGCGGGTACTGGTGGAACCATTCGATCAGCACGTGGAGCCGGCCGCGGTGCTCGAGGACGTAGAGGGTGTTGTAGTCCCAGCCGTACTCGCCGACGAGCCCTTCCCAGGCCGCCGGCGCCGGCGCCGGCCGGCTGTCGGGCACCGTACGGAGCGTGTCGCCGTCCACGACGATCCCGTCGTCCACCGGCTCGATCGGGGTCCCGAAGCCCAGCCGCCCGTCGGTGAGGAGCGAGTCGCCGTCCCGGCGCACCCGCACGCGGTGCCCGCCCCGGTCGGCGGCCAGCGTCAGCTCGCCGCCCTGCTCCTCGAGGTCGACGGCCCGCTCGCCTTCCCCGTAGCGTCCGTCCAGCGCCCGCGCCCGCTCCCGCGGAACCGGATCGGTGGTCACGGGGGAGGGAAGCACGTCCCCCTCCCGCCGGGCCTTCATCATCCGCAGGGCCGTCCGGGCCACCCGGGAGGTGACGGTGTTCGTGCCGTCGAGGTTCGTGACCACCACCGCCCCCAGGTCGGAGTCGGGCAGCGCGGTGAGCTGGGT
>CAYZLN010000180.1:0-4107 GCA_964479295.1 uncultured Gemmatimonadota bacterium | reverse complement strand
GGGCCCGTGCTCGTCCCCGACATGGACGCCGTCGTCGCGACGCCGATCAGCCCGCACACGCTCGCCGTCCGGCCCGTCGTGGTCCCGGCGGGCTCCGACATCACCGTGGAGGTCCGTCCCCGGAGCGAGGACACGATCCTCACGGTGGACGGCCAGAGCGGGGTGGAGCTGGCCGTGGGGGACCGCGTGGAGGCGCGGCGGTCGCCCGACCCGGTGCGCCTGGTCCAGTTCCCCGGCCAGACCTTCTTCTCCGTGCTCCGCCGGAAGCTCCGCTGGGGCGACGTCCGCCCGGCCGACCGGTGAGCGTTGAGGATCCGGTGAGGAGAGGACGCACGCTGAGCGACGCACCTCCACGCCCCGGACGGACGACGTGCTGAGAGAGCTGCGCATCCGCAACTTCGCGGTCATCGACGACCTCCACCTGGAGCTCCGGCCGGGGCTCAACGCCCTGACCGGGGAGACCGGGGCGGGGAAGTCGATCATCGTCGGGGCCCTCTCGCTGCTCCTCGGCGAGCGGGCCTCCGCCGAGGACGTTCGGGCCGGCGAGGACGAGGCCGTGGTGGAGGCGGCGTTCGACGTGCAGGGCCGCGAGGCGGTGCTGGAGCGGTGCCGGGAGGCCGGCGTCGGGGTGGAGGAGGGGTGGCTCGTCCTCCGGCGGCGGGTCCGCCGCGAGGGCCGCAACCGGGCCTGGATCAACGACTCGCCCGCCACCGCCGGGCTGATCTGGGAGCTGGGCTCGGCCCTCGTGGAGATGCACGGCCAGCACGAGCACCAGCGGCTGACCCGGCCCCGGGCCCAGCGGCGCATCCTCGACGCCTACGCGGGGGCGGAGGAGACCGCCCGGGCCGTGCGCGGCCTCCACGGCGAGCTGGAGGAGGTCCGGGAGGAGATCGAGAGGGTGGAGCGTCGGGCCCGGGAGGCCAGGGAGCGGGCCGACTACCTCGAGTTCAAGGCGGCCGAGATCGAGGACGCGGAGCTCGAGCCGGGCGAGGAGGAGGAGCTCCGGGCCGAGGCCCGGAGGCTGGAGAACTCCGAGGACCTCATGGCCCTCGCCGGCACCCTCCACGAGGCCGTCTACGCCGGCGGCCGCGCCGTGGTCGACCGGCTGGGCGAGCTGAGCCGCGAGCTCGAGGAGCTGGTCCGCCTCGATCCGGAAGCGGAGGAGCTGGAGCAGATGCTCGGGTCGGCCCGGGCGGAGCTCGAGGAGCTGGGGCGCCGCCTCGGGAGCTACCGGGACGGGGTGGACCACGACCCGGCCCGCCTCGAGCGGATCCGGTCCCGCCTGGACGAGATCTTCCGCCTGAAGGAGAAGTACGGGCGGACCGTGGAGGAGGTCGTCGAGGCGGGGCGGGAGGCCCGGCGCGAGCTGGAGGCGCTGGAGAGCTCGGAGGAGCGCGTTGAGGAGCTGGAGGCCCGGGAGGACGAGCTGGCGGAGGATCTGGAGGAGGCCGCCGCTGAGCTCGGCCGGGCGAGACGCGACGCGGCCGGCCGTCTCGAGGACGAGATCGAGCCGCTGCTGGAGGAGCTCGGCATGGAGGGGGGGCGTTTCGAGGTGGAGCTGGAGCCCCGGACGCCCCCCGGCCCTCACGGGGCGGAGTCGGTGGAGTTCCGGGTCTCCCTGAACCCGGGCTTCGACCCCGGGCCGCTGTCCCGGGTGGCCTCCGGCGGGGAGCTGAGCCGCGTGATGCTCGCGCTCGAGGCCGTGCTCGCGCGGGTGGACGACGTCCCCAGCCTCGTCTTCGACGAGATCGACGCCGGGGTCGGGGGGCGGGTGGCGCACCAGGTGGCCGCCGAGCTCGCCGCCGTCTCGGACGACCACCAGGTGTTCGTCGTCACCCACCTCCCGCAGATCGCGGCCCGGGCCGACACCCATTTCCGGGTGGAGAAGCGCCCGGTGGAGGGCCGGGCGGCCACCCACGTGGAGGCCCTGGAGGGCGACGACCGGGTCTCCGAGCTGGCCCGGATGCTGGGCGGGGACCCCGAGAGCGAGGTCTCCCGGGACCACGCCCAGGAGCTCATGGAGGCCTCGGCCGCCCCCTGACCGACCGCCCGGCCGGCGGCTTTCGGGCCGCGCCTCCGGCGACCCGAGACCGGAGCCCCGATGATCGGACGCCTAGAAGACCTGCACCGGGACGCGGACGTGGAAGGTGGCGAGGCCGGCGGCCGGCGTCTCGCCGCCGCCTCCCGCGACAGGGGTCTGGAAGACGAGGCCCATCTCCGGAGCGGCGCTCCACGGCTCCCCCTCCTCCGGGGGCAAGGGCCGGTAGGTGGCGCCGACTCCGAGGCGATGGCGGGTCTCTTCGCTGCGGAGCTCGAGGGCCGAGGCGTCGACGCCGCCCCCGGCCCGGTACCGGTCGCTCCCGCGGCGCCAGTACCGGTACTCCGCCCCCACCGAGAGGTATCGATTGAGCCGGACCCGGGGAGAGACCCGCGCCCGGAGGTAGTCGCCGAGGTCGCGCTCGACCTCCACCCGCTGCGACGGCGGGGCGAGGGGGCGGTCGGGGGACCGCACGGAGACCGTGAGCTCGTCGGCGAGCTGCACGCCGTAGCGGACCGTGGCGCTCAGCTCGAGCCACCCGGCGAGGCCGACGTCCTGGTACAGCGAGAGCTCCACGTCCCGCTGGCCGTCGCCCAGGGGCAGCCCCAGCAGGTCGGTCGGGTCCACGAAGACGACCGCGTTGGGGTCCCGGAACGGGAGCCGGGCGCGAACGCCCAGGGTCGTGCGGAGGTCGAGGCCCTCCTCCTCCCGGTCCCAACGCCGCAGCAGCCCGTACCGGAGGCCGATCTCGGTCTCCCCGGTGAGCCAGCCCCGGCTCGTGGTCCCGGGCGAATCGGCGGCCAGCGTCCCCAGGAAGAAGCTGTCGAGGAACGCCGGGTCCCCCTCGTCGGGGAGCGTCAGCGAGGGGACGGCGAGGCCGAAGCCCTGGAAGTCCGACCGGAGCTGGGCCCAGAACGTCTCGATCTGCGCCCCGGCGCCCGTGCCGCCCAGCGGCAGGACGGCGTTCCGGCCCACCCGGTCCTGCAGCGCGGTGGCGAACGCGCCGCTGGCCTCCAGGAGGGCGGCGGCCTCCTCCTCGCGGTCGGGGGGGACCTGTCCGCTCTCGAGCCGGGCCGACAGCTCCGCCCTCGCGTCGGCGACGGTGCCGAAGAAGGCCCCGGGCTGCTCCAGGGCCGCCGCGGCCCCGCCCAGGGTGGCGCCGGCGGGGTCGAGGGCGATCGAGGTCTCGACCTCCGTCCGGACCACCGGGACCATGACGTCGGCCGAGAGGCGGTCCGTGACGCCGGCCTCGAGCCGGAGCGCGACGGCCCGTACCTCGGCGCTCATGTTCCGGACCTCGAGGTCGCCGACCGCGGCCTGGTCGTCGCCGAGGGGCGTGAACCCGAGGGCGCCGGCGTCCTCGTTGAGGTCGTCGACGACCACGCCGGGGCCGGGGGACACCTGGTCGAGCAGGGGACCCTCCAGGTCGCCCGCCATCGGGACCTCCTCGCCGTCGGCGCCGAACTCCCGGTGCCAGCCCTGGAAGACGGGGGCCACCCCGAGCCAGACCTGCCCGGGGGTCGGCTGGGCGGCGTCCTCGGCCCGCGGCACGAGCTGCTGGGCCGAGGCCGGGGCCGCCACGGCGAGGGCCGCGGCGGCGGCCACGGCGGCGATGACGCGTTGCATCATGGGGCGTCGACGGGCTCCCGAGCGGGGTTCTCCCGGCCCCGGCGGCCAACGGCGGCCGGACGGGCATCGTGCCGGGCGCGAGGCCGGCACGACCGGCTGGCCGGCGAGTATAGAGAGGGGGAGGAAGGGGCACAAGCGGCCGTCGCCGCGTCCCGGCGTCCACCGGGCCCTTTTCCCGGTCTCCGGGGCGCTATAGGCTATTCGCGGAGTCCGGGGCGGCCGCCGGGCCGCCACCGACTCCGACCGCACGGCGCCGTGGCCGAGTGGCTAGGCAGGGGCCTGCAAAGCCCCCTACTCCGGTTCGAATCCGGACGGCGCCTCTTCCGGCTTCCCTCCCCCCACGCCCGCGGCGGTCGCCGCGGCCACCGGCCGCCGCCGTTCCCCGCCCCGACGAGGCCCCGCCGTTCCGTCCGGGGGATCGACGGCCGCCGTGGCCCTCG
>CAYZLN010000179.1:0-4109 GCA_964479295.1 uncultured Gemmatimonadota bacterium | reverse complement strand
GAGGACGGACGTGAGTGAGCCGATGACGTCCCCCGACGACGCCCTGCTCGTGGCCGAGGACCTCGGGAAGCGCTACGGCGACGTCGTGGCGCTCGACGGCGTGAGCTTCCGCGTCACCGACGGCGTGACGGGCCTGCTCGGAGAGAACGGCGCCGGCAAGAGCACGGCCATCAAGATCTTCCTCGGCCTGGTCCGCCCCTCCTCGGGGTCGGCGAGGGTCCTCGGGCGCGACGCCTCCGGGAGCGTGGACGTGCGCGCCCGGCTCGGGTACATGCCCGAGCACGACTGCCTGCCGACCCACGCCAGCGCCGCCGAGTTCCTCACCCACATCGCCGAGGTGAGCGGCCTGCCCCCGTCGGCGGCCCGGGTCCGCGCCGCCGACACGCTGCGCCACACGGGCCTGTTCGACGAGCGCTACCGGACGATGGACGGGTACTCGACGGGGATGAAGCAGCGCGTGAAGCTGGCGCAGGCGCTGGTCCACGACCCCGACTTCGTCTTCCTCGACGAGCCCACCTCCGGCCTCGACCCGGTGGGGCGCGAGGAGATGCTCTCGCTGATCCGGAAGACGCACCGGGAGTTCGGGATCAGCGTCCTGATCTCCTCCCACCTGATGGCCGACGTCGAGCGCACCTGCGACCGGATCCTGGTGCTCCGGGCCGGCCGGCTGGTGGAGTCGGGCGGCGTCGGGCGCTTCACCCGCGAGACGGAGACCGTCTTCATCGAGGTGGACGAGGGCCGCGACCGGCTCGCCGGGGCGCTCCGGGACCGGGGCGTGGACGTCTCCGTCGACGGACGCCGGCTCACCATCGAGGGCCCCGACGCCTCGGTCTACGACCGGGTGCGGGACGCGCTGGTCGAGGCCGAGGCGCCCCTGCGCCGCATGGCCCCGCGCCGGCGCGCCCTGTCCGAGCTCTTCCGCCCGGCCGACGAGGAGCCGCCGGCGGGGAGCGAGGCCCCGGACGCCGGGCGGCGGCAGCAGCCGCCGGCCGGGGACGACCGAGGGGGCGACGCGTGACCCCGGCGGCCGCGGACGGGGACCCGGGCCCGTCGGCCGGCGAGGCCCCCGCGGCGGCGGGGCGGGGGGGGGACGGCCCCGGCCGCGCCGGCACGGTCTTCGACATCGGGTACCGGCGGTACTCGGGGCCGCGGGAGGGCCGGAACCGGGCCCGGTGGGCGGTGCTCAAGGACGGCGTCCGGACCGCGCTCGGCCTCGGCCGCGGCGCCCGCGCCAAGGCCCTGCCCTGGTCCTTCGTGGGGCTGCTCGCGGCGATCGGCCTCGTCATGGCGCTGATCGCCGGGGCGGTCGACCGGCTGGCGGGCCCCGGCGCCGCCGAGCAGATGAACCTCCCCTCCCACGCCGACTTCTACGGCATCGCCTCGATCGTCCTCTTCCTCTTCGCGGCCGTCGTGGCGCCCAAGCTGCTCTGCCGCGACCGCCGCGAGGGGACCCTCGACCTCTACCTGGTCCGCCCCCTGACCGGGCCGGACTACGTCTTCTCCCGGTGGGCCGCCTTCCTGGCGGTGACCACCGCGGCCGCCTGGCTCCCGCAGGTGGTCCTCTTCGCGGGCCTCGCCCTGGGCGACCCCGAGCCGGCGCGGTACGTGGCCGACCACTGGGCCGACGTCCCGAGGTTCCTGCTGGCCGGGGTCGCCGTGGCGGCCTACGCCACGACGCTGGGGATCTTCGTCGCCTCCTTCACCGAGCGCCGCGCCTACGCGGCCGTCTTCCTGGTGGGGCTCTTCGTCGTCACGACCCCGGTCACGTCGGCCCTGGCGTCGGAGATCGGCGGCGCGGCCGGCCGGTGGATCTCCATGTTCGACCTCACGGCCGTCCCCGTGCACGTGAACGACGTGATCTTCGGGGAGGCCAGCGGCCGGACGGCGGGCGCGCCGGCGAGCGAGTTCTCCGCCCCGGTCCTGGTGGGCTGGTACCTGGCGTGGGTGCTGGTGCCGGCCGGCGTCCTGTGGTGGCGGTTCCGGCGGGTGTCGCCGTGAGCGGGCCGGAGGGCCCCGCGGCCGGCCGAGGCCGGAACGCCGGGCGCGGCGAGCCGGTGATCCGGGTCGAGGGCGTCTCCCGCTGGTTCGGGAGCGTCGTGGCCGTCAACGACGTCAGCTTCGAGGTCGGGCCGGGGATCACCGGCCTGCTCGGGCCGAACGGCGCCGGCAAGACCACCCTGCTCCGCATGATCACCGGCCAGGCCGAGCCCTCCACGGGCACCGTCCGGGTCTTCGGCGAGCCCGTCCGCGACAACCCGGACCTCTACCGCCGCATGGGCGTGCTGACCGAGCACGAGTCGGTGTACGGCTTCATGTCGGGCCGCCAGTTCGTCCGGACGATGGGGCGGCTGCGCGACGTCGCCGACCTGGAGGCGGCCGTCGACCGGGCCGTCGGGCTCGCCGGGCTCGACGACGCCCAGGACCGCGACATGGGCACCTACTCCCGGGGGATGCGCCAGCGGATCCGGCTGGCGGCGGCGCTGGTCCACGACCCGGAGCTGCTGATCCTCGACGAGCCGCTCAAGGGCGCCGACCCCGGCCAGCGCGTCCACTTCCAGCGCCTTCTCCGCCGGCTCGCGGACGAGGGCCGGACGATCCTCGTCTCCTCGCACATCCTGGAGGAGATCGAGCAGCTCGCCGACACCGTCCTGCTGATCGTGGACGGCAAGCTGGCGGCCAGCGGGGGCTTCCGGGCCATCCGGGCGGCGCTCAACGAGCGGCCCTACCACGTCCGGGTGGTCTCCGACGCGCCGCGGGAGCTGGCGTCGGCGGTCGTGAAGCTGGACTCGGTGGACGCCGTCAACCTGGACCCCGACGGGGCGATCGTCGTGCTGAGCCGCAACGTCCGCCAGCTCCAGATCGAGCTGCCGCGCCTCGCGCAGTCGGCCTCGATCGCGCTCCGGAGGGTCGAGCCGCTGGACGACTCGCTGGAGAGCGTCTTCGGGTACCTGGTGGAGAGGTAGGACGATGGGTGCGATCTACCGCCTGACGCTCCGCCAGGTCCTGGGCCGCGGGCGGCTGGCGATCATGGCCGTGCTGGCGGCGCTGCCCGTGCTGATGGCCGTGCTGATCCTCGGCTCCGGGGACGCCCCGGGCGTCGCGGAGTTCGAGCGCGTCGTCCTCGACGTCCTGCTCGCCGGCTCCATCTCCCCGCTGGTGGTGCTCGCCATCGCCACGCCGGCCTTCGGCAACGAGATCGAGGACGAGACGCTGGCCAACCTCACCCTCGCGCCCGTGCCCCGGTGGAAGATCGTCGTCCCGAAGCTGCTGGCGCCGATCACGGTCGCGGGAGCGTTCGTCGCGGTCAGCGCCGCCGCGACGGCCCACCTGGCCTTCCTCGGCGACCCCCGGGCCACGATGGCGGTGACCGGCGGCGCCCTCGCCGGCGTCGCGCTCTACGCCTCCGCCTTCGTGTGGCTCGGGCTGAGGACGTCCCGGGCCGTCGCCGTCGGCCTCGCCTACGTCGTCCTCTGGGAGGGCCTCTTCACCGGCTTCGTGTCGGGCGCGCGGCTGCTGAGCATCCGCCACCACACGATCGCGCTGATCCACGGGCTGGACCCGCGCCGCTTCGCCGAGGCCGACCCCGTGGGCTTCGGCGTGGCGGCCGGGGTGTCGGCCGCCGTCGTCGCCGGGTTCCTGTGGCTCTCCGTCCGTCGGCTGCGGCGGATGGACGTGCCGTAGCGGCGGGACCCCTGACGGCCGACGTACCTCACGGGAGCGCCGGGGCGGCCCGGCCCCGCGCTACTCCGTCCCGGCCTCCAGCCTCCGCTCGATCTCCTCGGCCGGGAGCCACGTGCCGCGGGCCATGACGCCGCGGACGTCGCTCGTGGCGCCGACGTCCTCCAGGGGGTTCGACCCGAGCAGGAGCAGGTCGGCCGCCTTGCCCTCCTCCACGGTGCCGTACTCGTCCCCGTCGCCGAAGAACTCGGCCACGTTGCGGGTGCCCGTGAGCAGGGCCTCGTAGGGGGTGAGCCCCGAGGCCACCATCAGCTCCAGCTCGTCGTGGAGCGAGAAGCCCGGCACCTGGAAGATCTGGGGCGCGTCGGAGCCCAGCAGCAGCGGCGCCCCCGCCTCGTGGAGCGCCTCGATGACGTCACGGCGGAGCTGGA
>CAYZLN010000178.1:0-4113 GCA_964479295.1 uncultured Gemmatimonadota bacterium | reverse complement strand
CCCTTGATGTTGAGGACGTGGCAGCGGTGAAGCAGACGGTCGAGCAGCGCGGTGGTCATCACCTCGTCGTCGGCCAGCACCTTGGGCCAGTCCTTGTTGATGGCCTTGTTGGTGGTGATGAGGATTGAGCCCTTCTCGTAGCGGGCCGAGACGAGCCGGAAGAGCAGGCTGGCCTCCTGACGGTCGAGCGGCTGGAAGCCGACCTCGTCGATGATCAAGAGGGCGACGCTCATGTACTTTTTCCGCTGCAGGCTGCGAGGCGGGACCTCGGCGTCCTTCTTGAGCGCATGCAGCAGGTCCTCGAGCCGGAAGTAGGCCACCGAAAAGCCGTGCTCGATGACCTTCACTTCACGCCCAGGGCGACCCCGAGGTGCCTCTTGCCGACGCCCGGCGGCACCTGGAAGAGCACGGTCTCGCGCTCGCGGATCTAGGCGCAGGTGGCCAAGGTCTCGATCCGGTTCTTCTTGATGGAGGGCTGGAAGGCCCAGTCGAAGTCGGCCAGCGTGTAGCCGGTCGGAAGCCCGGAGAGCCGAAGCGAGGTCTTGATGCGCCGCTCCTCGCGCTGCTGGATCTCAGCCTCCAGCAGCCGCTCCATAGACTCGCGGGTGCGGTCGACGTCGACCCGACCCTTCTTCTTCGCGGCGGTCTTCTTCGTCGCGCTCATCGGGCCACCTCCGCTAGGGCGGCATACAGGCCCAGGGGCCGAGCCTCGACGGGCGTCTCATAGATCTCCTGAAGCTTCCGGCCCAGCGGCGGAGGAGGCCGGACCCGGTCGGTGGCCTCGCCCTCGAAGCAGTCGACATCCATCAGCAGCCGCTCCGGGGTTTGCCGGGGGTACTCCTTCAGCACCCGGCCGTCGGCCCAGCTCTCCACCCCCCGGCGCAGCCGCGCACCTCCACCCGCCGGTCGGCCCACCGGAAGGGCACGGCGTAGTGCCGGCCCTCGAAGGCCACCAGGCAGTCCCGGCCCACCCGGCGGGTGACCGCCACGTCGAAGGGCTCGGGCAGAAGCGGCAGGGGCCGCATCGCCTCGAGCTCCCGGCGCCAGCTGTCCCGCACCGGGCGGCCCGTGGCCGAACAGGTGGCGCCGCGGGACCAGCCGTCGATCCGCTCGTCGGTCCACGCTTGCAGCTCCTCGAGCCCCGAGAACGTCTGCCGGCGCCGATCCAGCCGGCGGCGGCCGAGCCGGACCTTCGCCTCGGCCTTTCCCTTGGCCTGGGGCTGGCGGGGCGGGCAGGCGTCCACGTGGAAGCCCACCGTGTCGGCGTAGGCCCGGTAGGTGGATGGATCGTCCCCCAGGCCCCCGCCCCTGGCTCAAAGCCGTCTTCACGTTGTCGATCCGGTTCACCGCCGGGATCCCCTCCAGCCGGCGGAACGCCCCGTTGTGGCAGGCCAGCCACGAGACCTGGTCCTGTCGGCGGCTCCATACCGCCGCCGGCATCCGGCTGTGCGACAGCGTCATCCAGAACAGGTGCAGCGGCTCCGGGCCCGCGCCCACGTCCACCCTCGGGTACTCCGTCCAGTCGGTCTGCGCCTGCGCGCCCGGCGTCGTCTCCACCCGCCGGGAGGTGCGAAGCTTCGGCCTCGTGAAGTGGGCCCGCATGTGGCGCAACACCGAGCGGTAGGAGCCCCCGTAGCCGTACGCCGCCACCAGGTGCTCCCACAGCGCCTTCACGTTCACCGGTCGCTGCGTGCACCGGCTGTTGTGATCGCTCACCCACTGGTCGATCACCGCCACGAAGCGCTGCGCCTTGTACGGCCGCTTGGTCCGGCCGTCCTCCGCCCCCTCGGCGTGTCGCCTCAAATGGTACCGCCCCGTGCCCTCGGTCACCCCGAGAGCCCAGGCGATCTCGCAATGGCTCTGCCCCTTCTCGGCCCGCACCTGGATCGTCACGATCTTCTCCCTGCGAAGCCACCGGGCCATCGGGGTCGCCCTCTTTCGAATGGTGGATCCGAAGGAGTCCGTACCCCCGCCGATTCGCAGGGTCGAAAAAGTGCGCGTCCCCTAACTCAGAAATGAACACGTCCCGGCACATGACCGAAGTGTCCCCACTACTCGGTAATCAGGACATCCTGGGCGTTGCGACGACCGCTTGAAACCGCGGGGTGAACCTCTCCAGTCAGGAGTCGGGGATCTCCACCGTCACGAAGGTGAACTGCTGCTGGTTCGGTCCCCGGAGGAAGACCTGCACCCTCGTCAGCGAGCCGGGCTCGAGCTCCGAGACGATCTCCCGGTAGCCCTCCATGCCCTGCAGGTCGCGGCCGCCGATGCGCGTGATGATGGTGGCGCCCTGGGGGGGCATGGCGATCCCGCCGAGAGCGGAGACGAGGGGCGAGCGCCGGCCGGCGTGGTCGGTGACCACGACGCCGGTGACGTCGTCCGGGAGCTCGATCTTGCTCCGCAGGTCCGGCGTCAGCTCCTGGACGTCGATCCCCAGGGGGTTCCGCTCGGCCTCGCCGGCGTCGTCCTCCGCCGTCTGCTGCTCCTCGCCCGACTGCGCGGCCCCGAGGGTCACGTCGACCTCGAGGCGCCGGGTCTCGCCGTCCTCCCGGCGGGCGAGGCCCAGGGTGACGGTCTCCCCGGGGGAGTAGGCCCGGATCTTCGTCTGGAGGTCGCTGACCCCCTGGACGGCCTCGCCGTCGACGCTGAGGACGAGGTCGCCGCGCTGGACGCCGGCGTCCCGGGCCGGGCTGCCGCCCTCGCTGAGCTCCGAGAAGTCGGCGATCTCGACGCCCCGCACCTCGTCGAGCTCGAAGAGGCGGGCGTCGGCCGCCGTGACGTTCTCGATGACCACGCCCAGCACGGCGCGGCGCACCTCGCCGTACTGCATGAGGTCGTCGACGACGTGCCGGATGAGGGTCGTGGGCACGGCGAAGCCGTATCCCTGGTAGCTGCCGGTGTTGGACATGATGGCGGTGCTCATCCCGACCACTTCCCCCTGCATGTTCACCAGGGGGCCGCCGGAGTTGCCGCGGTTGATCACGGCGTCGGTCTGGATGAAGTCCTCGATGGCCAGCGGGGACTGCTGGGTCAGGATGTCGATGCTCCGCCCCTTGGCGCTGACGATCCCGGCGGTGATGGTGGACTCGAGGACCGTCCCTCCGCCGGCGCTCTCGAAGCCGGGGCTGCCGATGGCGAGCACCCACTCGCCCACGTCGAGGGCGTCGCTGTCGCCCAGCGGCACCGAGGTCAGGTCGGGGGCGTCGATCTTGAGCAGCGCGACGTCGGTCTGCGGGTCGCGGCCCACCACCTGCACGTCGTCGATCTGGCGCCGGTCGGCGAGCCGCACGCTGATGTTCTCGGCGTTCTGGACGACGTGGTTGTTCGTGAGGATGTAGCCCTCTTCGTCGATGATGAAGCCGGAGCCGCTGCCGGGCTGCAGCCGGGGCTCGCCGGAGTCCTCCTCCTCTTCGCGCCGGGGGAAGGGGAAGAAGTCGTCGGGGAGGTTGAAGCGCTGCCGCGGGCTCTGGACGGCCTTCTCCACGTTGAGCGTGACCACGGCCCCGGAGATGGCGTCCACGATGGGGGCGAAGCCGTTCTCGAAGCTCACGTCCCCGAGCTCCTGCGGACGGTCGGAGGACGCGGCGAGCTGGAGGCTGGCGCTGCGGACGTCGGCGGCCCCGGTCTGCGTGACGCCCAGCTCCGCGGCCACGCCCAGGCCGGCCGCGAAGGCGAGGGCGGTCAGCAGGACGAGATGGATCTTCGAGCGGAGTGCGTCCTTCATCGTCTGTCCCCGGGTGGATGAGTCGGGAGCGGGCGGCGCGCGCGGACCTTCGACGCCCGCGGCCGCCGGAGCGTTGTCCGGCCTTCCTCGCCGCAAGGACGATTCCGGGGCCGGGAGGGGGGCGGACACCCCCCGCCCCCGGGGCCTTCCCTGCCCCGACGCGCGGGCCCCCTCGGGCCGGCGAGGGCCCCAACGCGCGACGGGACGGAGCCCCGGAGGACCCCGTCCCGTCCGCGTTCCTGCCGACGGCGCCGTGGGGCGGCCGTCAGTTCTCCTCGTCCACGATCTCGTAGTCGGCCTCCACGACGTCCTCGTCCTCCTCCCCGGAGGGCTCGGCCGTCGCGTCGCCGGCGCCGCCGGCCGCGCCGGGGCCCGCGCCCGGACCGCCG
>CAYZLN010000177.1:0-4115 GCA_964479295.1 uncultured Gemmatimonadota bacterium | reverse complement strand
CCAGGAGGCAGGACCACGATGACTGGATCTCCCGACCTTCGACGCCTCGCCCTCGCCGGCCTCGCGGCCGCCCTCGCCGCCGCCCCGCTCCAGGCGCAGTCGCCCCTGCCGGAGGCGGACGGGTCGTCCCTCTCGCCGCTCCGGCTGGTCTACGGCACGAACGTCCAGACCCAGGGCCAGCAGGTGACGCTGGAGCAGACCCGCACCCTCGAGCGGGTCAGGCTCGCGGACCGCGAGACCTGGGCGGTGACGGAGCGGAGCAAGTCCTCCCGCGGCAGCGGGGTCGACAGCGTCTACCTGGACGCCGAGAACCTCGCGCCGGTGCGACGGTTCGCCCGCGGCCAGGGCACCCGGGAGCTGGCCTACTCCGCCGACTCGATCACCGGCACGATGAACTTCGGCGGCCGGGAGACGCCCGTGGAGAGGGCGATCGACGGGCCGGTGCTCTCCGGCGGGCCCGGGCTGGAGACCGCGCTCTCGGCCTACCCGCTCGAGGAGGGCTGGTCCGCCACCCTGCGCACGCACTCGCCGCAGCAGCAGGAGATCCACACGCGCGAGTTCCGGGTGACCGGCACGGAGACCGTGCAGGTGCAGGCCGGCGAGTTCGAGACCTTCGTCGTCGAGGCCACCCCGGTGGGGGACAGCGGGTACGAGGCGACGTTCTGGGCCCGCCGGGAGGCGCCCCACCTCGTCGTCCGCAGCGTGCGGTCGATCCCCGCCCAGATGGGGGGCGGGACCATCACGAAGGAGCTCACCTCCCTGGGGGAGATCGACGACGGGTCGGGCGACGCCGCCGGCCCCGACGGACGGGCCGACGGCGGCTGACCGCCTCCGGATCCGGGCGGCGCACATCGCCCCGACGATGGTGTACCGCGGGGTGAGAGACGGCGGACCGACCCCGTCGACACTGTCGACACCGGGCTCCTGGACGGCCGATGACCTACATCGACACGACCTACCGGGACGTCTCCCACATCGCCGCCGGCGACCAGGGCGAGGGCAGATTCGTCTTCATGGCCTCCCGGCAGCGGCTGCCCCTCCGCACCGAGGTGGACGGCGACGGCCCCCTGCCCGAGGGCGCCGTCCCCGTCCAGGTGTTCCGTCGCGACACGGGACGGCGGCTCGGCCAGTTCGCCGCCGACGAGGGGTCGCTGGACGACCTCCGGGGGCTGCTGGAGAAGCCGCGGCGGCTGGGGATGGGCTGCCGGGAGGAGTACCCGGGGCTCGTCGGCCAGCTCGTGGTCCTCGTGCCCGCCTCGGTGGTGGCCGACCTCTTCGACGGCCTGGGCGGGACCGACGACGAGCCCTGGAAGGAGAGCCTGCCGGAGCCCCCCGAGCTCGAGTCCGGCCCCGACGCCCCGGGCCTCTCCGCCGGGGGGCCCCAGGGCGGCGACCTGACCGGCGGCCCCGACGCGCCCGGGCCGGACGCGGCTCCCCCTCCCCCGGAGGCCGACGACGACGCCGTCGACGGGGACGAGGAGGGGATGCGCTTCGGGGCGCTCCCCCTGGGCAACGTGGTCCGCTTCGAGGAGGACCGGGAGCACCCCGGGGAGTTCGTCGAGGAGGCCACGGACATCTTCGAGGCCGCCCTCGAGGGCGACCTCCCGCCCGTCTCCGACCGCCTCATCGGGGAGCTGGCCGCCGAGTCGGCCGACGGCTGAGACGACGGGCCCGGGCGCCTCAGCTCCGGGCCTGGTAGCGCCGGAACGCCAGGGCCGCCGCGGCCCACGACGCGGCGGTGAAGGCGGCCAGCAGCCCGAACCGCAGCGCCGCCGCCTCCAGGTCGCCGCCGGTGAAGCCCTCCCGCGCCATCGTCACCGCCCAGTCCACGGGGTTCACCGCGGCCGCCGCCCGGATCCATCCCGGCATGAGGTCCCGGGCCATGATCATCGTGGAGAGGAACGTGAGCGGCAGGACCGTGAGGTTGGTGACCCCCAGCAGCACCTCCTGCCGCCCCGTCAGCAGGGCGAGCCCGTTCGAGCCCGCCCCCACGGCCGCGCCGAGCATCCCCGCCGCCAGCAGCACGGCCCCCACGCCCACCGCCCCCCCGCCGGGGCGGACGCCCGCCAGCCAGGCCACCGCCAGGATCACCGCGGCCTGGAAGACGACCGTGGCCCCGGCGTGGAGCACCCGGCCGCCGATGACAGCGCCCCGGGAGGCGGGCGTGGCGAGGACGCGGTCGAGCACGCCCCGGTCCATGTCCCGGATCAGCCCCATCCCGGAGAAGGAGGCGCTGAAGAGCGCCGACATGATCGCGACGCCCGGGGCCAGGAACTGCGTGAACGAGCGGTCGCCGAACTCGGGCAGCCGACCCACGACCTGGAAGAGGGCGCCGAAGAGGAGCAGCCACACCACCGGCTGCACGATGGAGATCACCACGAAGACCGGCATGCGCAGGGTCGCCCTCAGGTCCCGGACGAAGAGGTGCCAGGAGTCGCGGAACAGCTTCACGCCGCCTCCCCTCCCTTCTCGTCCCCCTCGCCGGCGCGCCCGAAGCTGTGCCCCGTCGCCTCCAGGTAGACGTCCTCGAGGGAGGGCCGGCTCAGGGCGACCTCCGCCACCGGGCACCCCTTCCCCTCCAGCGCCGAGACCACCCGGGGGATCGCCCGGGCCCCGCGCTCGACGCGCAGGTGGAGCGTCCGGTCCTCCCGGACGACGGAGCCCGGCAGGCCGTGCTCGGCCAGGACGTCCTCGGCCCGGTCCGGGTCGGCCGTCCCCTCCAGCGTGACGGCGAGGTGCTCGCCCCGGAGGCCCTCCTTCAGGTCGTCCGGCCGTCCCCGGGCGACGATCCGCCCCCGGTCGAGGATGGCCAGCCGCCGCGACAGCCGGTCGGCCTCCTCCATGTAATGGGTGGTCAGCAGGATGGTCATCTCCTCGTCCGCGGCCAGCCGCTCGAGGAACCGCCAGATCTCCACCCGGATCTCGGGGTCGAGGCCCGTGGTCGGCTCGTCGAGGAAGAGGACCCTCGGCCGGTGCACCAGCCCCAGCGCGAGGTCGAGCCGCCGCTTCATCCCCCCCGAGTAGCCCGAGACGATCCGGTCGCCGGCGTCGGAGAGCCCGACCCGCTCCAGCATCCGCTCCGCCCGGCGCCGCGCGTCCCCCTTCCCCATCCCGTGCAGACGGGCCTGGAGCTCCAGGTTCTCGCGGCCGGTCGCGCCGGTGTCGGCGGTGGAGGACTGCGCCACCCATCCGATCCGGCGGCGCACGCCGGCCGGGCTCTCCTCCACGTCGAAGCCGGCGACGCGGGCGGTGCCCTCCCCCGCCCGGGAGAGGGTGGCCAGGATGCGCACCGTGGTCGACTTCCCCGCCCCGTTCGGGCCCAGGAGGCCGAAGACCTCCCCCTCCTCCACCCGGAAGGAGACCCCCCGCAGGGCCACCACGCCCCCGGGATACGTCTTCCGGAGGCCGTCCACGTCGATGGCCGTCATCGATCACCCCGTCCCGTGTCCCGTCCCGTCGGATCCGCCGCGCCGGGTCCTGTTATACCGCTCCGTCCGGGCCGGCGTCCAGCCCGCCTCCCTTGCCGAGCCCCCACCGGGCGCCGACCTTTCGTCCCGACGATTCGCCTCCGCGCCTCTGCCTCCGACCCCCCACACCATGGCCGACGACGACCTGGACTTCGACCTGGACGACTTCCCCGACGAGGGCGGGGACGGGCGGAGCCGGAGCCCCGCCGGAGGGGCCTCCGGCGGCGACGGCCGCGGGAGCCGGTGGTGGGTGTGGCTCCTCTTCGGCGTCGCCCTCGGCGTCGCCGCCACGCTGCTCGTCCCGCGCTACGTCACGCCCCACCTGCCGCCGGCGCTGGGCGGCGGCCTCGTCACCGTGGAGGGGGACGTCCTGGACAAGCAGCGCGAGTCGGGCCGCCTGCTGCTGACGCTCGACTCCGACCGCGGGGCCATGCTGGCCACGTTCCGGGACCGCATCTCGGAGCTGGACCTCCTGGTCGGGCCGGGCGACCGCGTGACCCTGGCCATGCGGGAGTTCCGCCCCTTCGTCGACGGGCCCCGGCTGATCGGCGTGCGGAAGGGCGAATGGCAGGGCCGCGTCCCCCGGTCCGCTCCGGACGACGGGGAGGCCCGCGACACGGCCGGCCGGGAGGCCGACGGCGCCGCCCG
>CAYZLN010000176.1:0-4183 GCA_964479295.1 uncultured Gemmatimonadota bacterium | reverse complement strand
ACTTCCCCGAGTACCCGGAGGAGATCCGCGGCCGGATGGGCTGACGGGCGGGGGCAGGCCATCGCCGGGCCAGCCGGAGCCGCCCCGGACCGAGGCCGACCTCCTGGACGACCTGGGCGACGAGATCGCCCGGCTCGCCGCCCACGTCCACGCCGCCACCCGCCGCTACCTGGAGCTGGTGGCCGAGTTCGACCGCCGGCGGACGTGGACCCGGACGACCTGGCGGACGCCTTTATGGCGGTCTTCGAGGGGGCCTTCGTCCTCTCGAAGACGCTGGAGGACCCGAAGCTGGTGGCCCGCCAGCTCCGGGTCTTCCGCCAGCACCTGCAGCTCCTGCTCGGCGTCGAGGTCTGAGGAGGGCGGGCCGCTCCGGCGGAACGAGCCATCCGCAGCACGCCGGCGCTATCCCCCTGACAGCGTCCCGGTGCGAACCGACGCCTTGGCGCCCCGTCCTCATCGCTGCACCCGCCATCCCAGCTCCACGCCGTCCCGCTGCAGCACCGCCAGGGCCTCGACGACGGCGCGGGCCGGGCTGCCCTCGGCCCGGCCCACCGACCGGACCACGATGCGCTCGGGCTCGAACGACAACGTCCGCGAGAGGGACGCCCAGCGACGGCGGAGACGAGCCTCGGCGGCGGAGGGCAGCAGCGCCGCCAACTCCTCCAGGCTCCGGACCGGGCGCCCGAGGCGACGGCGCCGAAGCAGCACGGCCACCGCCACCCGGTCGACCCCGGCCAGCGCCTCCAGCACGGGCTCGGGGGCGGTGTTGACGTTCACGGGCCCGTCGGAGCGCACGGTGAGGTAGGGGGCGACGCGGCGGAAGCGGTCTGCGTCCACGCCGCGCACGCGCCGCAGCTCCTCCAGCGAGGGGAAGGGGCCGTTGCGGGGCCGGATCGGGGGTTCGAGGTGCCGGTAATGGTCGTCCCACTCGGCCCCCTGGGGCCGGTGGAGGCCGTCGGGGTCGCGCCAGTCGGCGATGGACTGGGCGGCCCGGGTGCTCTCTGCGAACGACGCGCCCGTGGCCTGCATCAGCCGGCGCAGCTCGCCCACGTCGGCCGTGTTCAGGGGGAGCCTCGCCCCCAGGTCCCGGAGGCGAACCCGGAAGGAGCCGGTGTCACCCAGCCGGGCGGTGTCGAGGCCGGGAGCCCGGTCCCTCTCGCCGGCGAGGAGCAGGCTCAGGTCGTCTTCCCCCGCGGGGCCGCGATCCGGTTCTTCGTCCCCGTCGCGCTGCCGGGCGCGGAGCCAGGCCAGCGCCCGGGCGACGCCGGCCCGGGCCGCCGCGCCCGCCCGCACGCTCTCCCGGGCGTTGGCCGCCAGATGCCGCTCCGGACGGCTCTCGGCGGCCCCCGCGGCCAGGACGAAGGAGGCGGCGGCGACGAGCCACAGGGCCGCGACCAGGGCGAAGCCCCGCTCGCCGGCCCCCGTCGCACGCTCCCTCACGGGCCCGACCAACCCACGACGATCGGCGCCCGGAGGAGGCCGGGCAGCCCGTCGCCCGCGAGCCGGACCTCGACGGCGTCCGGGAGCTGGGCCTCCGAGCCCCAGCTCGGCGTCCAGGCCCCGCCGGCCGATGCCAGCCGGAAGCGGACGTCCATCCCCTCGGCCTGCGGCGCCAGCTCCACCCTCCGGGGCGAGAGGCCGCCGGGGCCCGAGAGCTCGGCCACCAGCCCGCGCTCTCCGGTCGTGGAGTCGCGGTCCACGAAGAGCCGCACCCGGGCCTGGCCGGCGTTGAAGGGGCTCGGGGCGAGCGTGGTCCACGCCAGCTCGTCGTCGTGCTCGCCGGCCTCGGTGACGCCGTTCCGGAACCGGACCCCGGATTCCGTCTCCTCCCCTGCGACCGTGGCCCCGGCCAGCCAGTCGACCACCTGCCCCCGGAGCGCGCCGGCCCGGTTCGCCGCCCGCCCCGTCGACCGGGCGTCCGTCGTCCACGTTACGAGGGCCCGCACGCCCGCCACGACCGCTGAGGCCACCAGGGCGCCGAGGGTGAGGGCGACGAGCACCTCCACGAGCGTGAAGCCGCCCGGGCCGGTTCGCACTACGGCCCCTCGTCCTCGTCGGGGGGCGACCGGAAGAGCAGGGTGGTGATCGACTCCCGTCCGCCGTCCGGGCCGCGGACGGTGACCTGCACGTCCAGGAGTCCCGGCCGACCGCGCACGGTCGACGCCTCCGCCCGCCAGCGGTACCCGTCGAGCGGGGCCCCGAGCGAGGTCCAGCCGTCCTCCCGATCGAGGAGATCGGCCCGCGGCCGCTGCTCCACCCGCTGGAGCGCGGTCCGGGCGGCCGCGGCCGTCTCCTGGGCCTGCTCGACCGCGCGGCTCGAGCGGACGTCCGCGCCCACGGCCGCCAGCGCGGTCACGAGGACGGCGCCGACGACGGTCAGCGCGGCCAGGGCCTCCACCAGCGTGAAGCCGTCCTGCGTCGGCCGGGGACCGCGGTCCGCGGGTCGAGGAGCCGGAGGCCCACGGGACCGTCGCATCGCCGTCATCGCCGGGCCACCACCCGCCCGCTCCAGGGTCGAACGGCGAGCGTCACCGACCGTCCTCCGCCCACGGGGACCCGCAGGTCGGGGCCCACGGCCCGCCCGCGGGGGCCGAAGCGGAGGCTGGTACGGCGGTCCCGCGGGTCCGCCATCACCTCGACGCCCGCGGGGAAGGGGCCGGTGGCCAGGACACGGCCGCGGTCGCCCTCGGCTCGGTGTGCGCCGGGCGACCTCATCGACTCGCGATCATCCCCGCCCGCTCCGCCAGACTCGTCGGCGAGCTTGATCTCGTAGCGTCCCCCGGACGTGACGTCCACCTCGACGGGCCGGCCCCGCCGCGCCGCCTGCCGCCGGGCCTCCGCCAGCACGCCGAGCACGCGCTCCACGGCGTCGTTCCGCTCGGGTCCGAAGTCGGGCAGACGGGGCGTGGCGACCGCCGCCGCGACGCCGATCACCAGGATCACCACCGTCACCTCCACCAGCGTGACGCCGCGGGCCGTCATCCCGGGATCGCGCCGGCGTGGAGGCCGTAGACGGCCTGGAGCAGCGCCAGCGCCACGAAGCCCACCGCCGTCCCGAAGCCCACGATCATCGCGGGCTCGGCCAGCCGCACCCCCCGCTCGAGGCCCTGCTCCAGGTCGTCCTCCATGACCGAGGCCCCGTGGCGCAGCATCTCCACCAGTCGGCCGCCCACCTCCCCGACCTCCACCATCTGGAGGAACGGCACGGGGACGGCCCTTCCCCCCCGCAGCCACGCGCACATCGCCCGGCCCCGTCTGTCCACCCGGCGCGCCCGGGACACCTCCGCCCGGGCCACCCGGTCGGTGAGGGCCTCCTCCGTGACCTCGAGCGCCTCCAGCATCGGCATCCCGCGGGCGATCAGGGCCGCCAGCGTCCGGCCCGTCCGCACGGCGGCGAGCTGCCGGCGGAGCGGCGCAACCAGGGGCACCCGGAGCGCGAGCCGGTGGACGGCCTCCCGCCCCCTCGGCGTGCGAAGGAAGCGCCACGCCCCGACGCCAAGGCCCGCCACGGCGAGGACGATCGCCGGCCACCACGTGCCCACGAAGTCGGTGGCCCCGAGCAGCAGGGACGTCGACAGCGGCAACTCCATCCCCATCCCCCGGATCATCTCCGTGAACCGGGGCAGGACCCCGAACAGGAGTACCAGCAGCGAGGCCCCGCCCACCAGCGCCATAGCCGCCGGGTAGACCAGCGCGGTGCGCAGTCTCGACCGCAGCTCCCCGGTGCGCTCCAGCGAGCCCGCCAGACGGTCGAACGCCTCGGCCAGCGCCCCGCCCCGCTCGCCCGCCCGGGTCAGGCCCACCGCCAGGGGCGGGAAGATCTCAGGGTGCTCGCCGAACGCCTCCGCCAGCTCGCCGCCCTCGCGGACGTGCTCGCGGACCTCGCCGAGAGCCTCGGCGAGGTCGTCGCGGGCGGTGGCCCGGGCCCCGATGCGGAGCGCCCGGTCCAGCGGCACCCCGGCGCCCACCAGCGTCGAGAGGTAGCGGAAGATGCGGGTGACCGCGGCGCGTTTGTTCCGGCGGGCCGTGCGGCGGCTGTCGTGATCGGTGTCCGAGCCGTCGGAAGCGACGGAGACCTCCAGGGGGTGGACGCCTTCCTTACGGAGTCGCCGCTCGAGCTCCGAGGGGGAGCCCGCCTGGTCCGTGCCGGTGCGGACAGTGCCGTCAGTCGACAGGACGCGGT
>CAYZLN010000175.1:0-4183 GCA_964479295.1 uncultured Gemmatimonadota bacterium | reverse complement strand
CTCACGCAGGCCTCAACCACCGCTGGCGTCCCCCGCCCGCCGGATGAGCAGCCCGCTGGTGCTCACGCGCACCTCGAGCGTGGCGGTGTCGTCGACCGCGACGTAGCTGGCCGACCCGTACTCGGCGTCCACGAGCGTCGTCAGCGCCGAGAAGCGGCGCCTGAGGTCGAAGACGTCGACGGGCTTCTCCTCCCCGAGCGCGTGGACGGTTCTCGGCTCCTCCCGCTCGTCGTCGATCTCCATGTAGCGGCCGGCCACCCGGTCGAGCTCGTACTCCGTGTGCAGCCCCAGGACGTTGGCGACCGGCTTCCACTTGAGGATGCGGGCGTCGACGTAGACCTGGTCGCCGCGGAGGTCGTACGCGCGGGTGGTGCTGTCGGGCAGGTGGACCACCGCCCGGAAGGCCTGCTCGCCCGTGGGCTCCACTTCCACCACGGCGGCCACCACCTCCTTCGTCAGCGCCCGGTAGCCCTGCGTCCCCACCGAGAGGGCCGCCGACAGGGCTCCCAGCGCCAGCATGAGCAGGACCAGGAGGACGGCGACGGATCCGCCGAGGACGCGCTTCCGGCGGGCCGCCCAGATCGCCGTGGCCAGGAAGCCGGCGGCCAGGAGCGCGAAGACGAGGGCGACGACGAGCAGAAGGTCCATGGTACGCCTCCGGACGCAGGATCGGCCGCCCCGGAGGGCGGCCTCTCGGACGCCCCGCCAACCTAACGCCGACGGCCGCGGACGCGCAGATCGCCAGTGCCCGTCTCGGCTCGGACCCCGCGGGCGCGTGTCGATCCGGCGTCCGGCGACGCCCTCCGTTCCGGCGCACGGTCCCGGGCCGCGAATCCGCACCGGGAACGGGGACCGGCCCCGATCGCGGGCCGGACCGGCGGTCGCCCCCTCGCCTCCCCGTTTCGCACAGCGCCTCGCCGGGCCAGATTTCCGGGGCGCATCTCCCTTCCGCCGACCGAGCCAACATGACCCGAACCGACGACCACGGCACCGGCGAGGCGCCCTCCGCCTCGGACGGCGACGCCCCGTCGTCCCCTCGCGGGGACGACGACGGTGGCGTGCAGGGGCGCCCGGAGGAGGGGGGAGGCCGTCGGCGCCCGGACGCCGGACTGTCGGGAGGCTCGGACGCCGCGGGCGCCACGGGGCCGTCGGCGCCCGAGTCCGACCTGCCGGCCGACCGCCTCGAGCACGTCATCCGCCGGGCCGCCGAGCTGCAGCACTCGGCCGGCGACGAGAGCCCGGACGCGCTCTCCGGCGACGAGGTGCTGCGCATCGGGCGGGAGGTGGGGCTCGAGCCCCGCCACGTGCGGCGGGCGCTGGCCGAGCAGCGGGCCGAGTCGCTTCTGCCCGAGATGCCGGAGGACGAGGCCCTCCTGCGGACGCTGGGAAGCGGGCTCGTCCGCGCCAGCCGGGCGGTGCCCGGCGACCGCGCCGAGGTCCAGGAGAAGGTGGAGGAGCACTTCCGCACCCGGGAGAGCCTCCGGGCCGTCCGGCAGCGGCGGGGCCGCTCGCTCTGGGAGCCGGCCGAGGGCCTGATGAGCAAGATGCAGCGCGCGATGGACGTCGGGGGACGGGGCTACGAGCTGGCGGAGGCGAAGAGCGTGGAGCTGTCGGTCTCCGATCTCGAGGAGGGCTGGTCGCTGGTCGCCCTGACCGTCGACGCCCGGAACGTCCGCAGCCAGCACGCCGTGAGCTGGCTCGCGGGCTCGGCGCCCGGATGGCTCGTCGCGGCCCTGACCTTCGAGCTCGCCCTGGGGGTCCCCTGGCTCGTCACCGGTCCCCTGGCCGGCGCCGGCGTGCTCGGCACGGGTGCGATGGGCGGCCGATGGAGCTTCGAGAAGAAGCGGCGGCGGATGGAGCTTGTGGTGAGCGGCCTGCTGGACCGCCTCGAGCAGGGCGCCGAGCTGGAGCCGGACCGCCCGCCCGGATGGCGGGAGCGGCTGATGGCCGGCGGCCACGACCGGTGACGGGGGTGCACGCGCTCCTTCCCCTCGGGTCGCCCCCCTCCCTCGCGGAAAGGGGGCCGGGCCCGTGACCTTCGACGTCGCCCTGACGCTGGGGACGCTGGTCCTGGTGCTGGTGGGCCTGGCGCTGGAGTGGACCAGCGCCGACGTCCTCCTCATGGGCGCCCTGGCCGTCGTGGTGGTCGGCGGCGTCCTGCCCGTGGAGGAGGCCCTCGAGGGCTTCGCCAACACCACGCTCCTGGCCCTGGGCGCGCTCTACGTGGTGGCCGCCGCGCTGCGGGAATCGGGGGTGCTGGAGCGCCTCTCCACCCTGCTCCTGGGCGAGGGCGGACGGTCGCTGCGCTCGGTGCTGCTCCGCCTGTCGACGACGAGCGCCGCGGGCTCGGCCTTCCTGAACAACACGCCCATCGTCGCCATGGGCATCCCGGCGGTCCGGGGATGGGCCCGCCGCCAGGGCCGGTCGGCCACCCAGCTCCTCATGCCGCTGAGCTTCGCCTCCATCCTGGGCGGGCTCTGCACCCTCATCGGCACCTCGACGAACCTGGTCACCGACGGCCTGATGCGGGAACACGGCTTCGCGGGCCTCGGCTTCTTCGAGCTGGCCGCCGTCGGGCTCCCCTGCGCGGTGGTCGGGATCGCGTACCTGGTCTACGTCTCCCCGCGGCTGCTCCGCTCCCGCGAGGACGTGCGGGCGGAGGAGGAGCGGGAGCGGGCGGCGCTGGTGCAGTTCGAGCTGGAGGAGGGCTCGCCGCTGGCGGGGCGGACCGTGGAGGAGGCGGACCTGGAGCGGCTGCCGGGCCTGGCGCTGGCCCGCATCGACCGGGGGGACCGGGAGATCGGCCCGGTGGACCCCGACGAGGAGCTCGCCGCCGGCGACCACCTCTTCTACGGGGCCGCCGAGCACGGCACCCCGCCCCCGCTGAAGCTCGAGGACTACCCGGGGCTCGAGCTCGTGCTCCGGCCGCGGTCGGCCCGCGACGACATCCCCCAGCCCGAGCCGGAGCTGCACGAGGCGGTGGTGAAGGAGGGCTCCCGGCTGGTGGGCTCGTCCGTCCGGGAGGCGAACTTCCTGGAGCGGTTCAACGCGGCCGTGACCGGCGTGCGGCGCGGCGGGATGCGGATCGAGAAGCCCATCGGCGACATCGTCCTCCGGCCGGGCGACACGCTCATGCTCGACACCGGGCGCGGCTTCCGGGAGGCCTTCGAGGACTCCCCGGAGTTCTTCGTCATGACGGAGGTCGGGGGGAAGGAGGCCGCGGCCGAGGCGACGCCGAGGCCCTTCCGCCGGAACGAGATGCTGGGGTCGATGGGGATCCTGGCCGGCGTGGTCGTCCTGGCCGCCACGGGGGTCCTCCACATCGCGATGGCGGCACTGATCGGGGCGATCGCGGTGGTGGCGCTGGGCTACCTCTCGCCCGGCGAGGCCCGGGACGCCGTGGACTGGTCGGTGCTCATCGTCATCGGGGCGTCGCTGGGCCTCGGGGCGGCGATGGAGGCCAGCGGCTCGGCCCGGCTGCTGGGAAGCGCCATCGTGGAGGCCAGCGGGACGTTCGGGCATCACGGGCTGCTGGCGGGCCTGTTCGCGGCGACGATGGTGCTCACGGGGATGATCACCAACAACGCGGCCGCCGCCATCATGTTTCCCATCGCCCTCTCGATGGCCGAGGCGCAGGCCGTCGACCCCCGTCCCCTCTTCGTGGCGGTGACCATCGCCGCTTCGCTCGCGCTCTGGACGCCCCTGGGGTACCAGACGAACCTCATGGTCTGGGGCCCGGGCAACTACCGGTTCGGCGACTTCACCCGGCTGGGCCTGCCGCTGCAGCTCGCCCTGGCGGTGGTGGCGGTGGTGGTGATTCCGCTCGCATGGCCGTTGTAGAGGGTGGGTCGCACCGAGGGTCGCCGGAGGCAGAAGCCCGGTCTCGGACGCCGCCGCGCTCTTCGTGTCGATTCGGGCTCGCTGCTGTTCGTTCGCCCGGAAGGGTCCTCGACCGGGCCTCCGCCTCCGGCTCGTACGGTCGCGCCGCCTCCCGCGAGGGAGACTGGGCCTCTCGGACGCCGCCGCGCCGGCGTGCTCGGCGGCGGCCCCGGAGGCACAGGCTCTGCAAGCCCAGTGGGCGGCCGGGGGCGGGAGGCGGCCGCCCGGTCGCTGTCGGCCGCCCGGCCTCGATCGAGCGGGCCGGCCGGGCCGGTGCGACGGCCGACGGTGACGCTGTGGTTCC
>CAYZLN010000174.1:0-4197 GCA_964479295.1 uncultured Gemmatimonadota bacterium | reverse complement strand
TCTACCTGGTGGACTCGGCCGGCGTGAACCTGCCCCACCAGGGCGGCGTCTTCCCGGGCAAGTACGGCGCCAGCCGGATCTTCTACTACAACTCCATCATGCGCCGGTACCTCGACGTGCCCCAGATCTCCGCGGTCATGGGGCCCTGCATCGCCGGAGGCGCGTATCTTCCGGCCCTCTCCGACGTCATCGTCATGGTGGAGGACACCAGCTTCATGGGCCTCGGCGGGCCCAACCTGGTGAAGGGGGCCACCGGCCAGGAGGTGGAGGCCGGCGAGCTGGGCGGCGCCCGGACGCACACCGAGATCAGCGGGGTCGCCCACTACCGCGCCGAGGACGACGAGGCCTGCATCGAGCGGCTGCGCGAGATCGTGGCCGACCTGGCCGAGCCCGAGCCCGCCGCCCGGCCCGAGGAGCCCGAGCCGCCGGCCCGCCCGCCCGAGGACGCCTACGACATCATGCCCGGCGACCACCGGCAGCCGTACGAGACGGAGGCGATCCTGGACACGCTGCTGGACGGCGGGGAGCTGGACGAGTTCCAGGCCGACTTCGCGCCGGAGATGCTCACGGGGGTCGGGCGGCTGATGGGCCACAAGGTGGGGCTGATCGCCAACCGGCGGGGGATGTTCCGGGACCGCGAGGGCGGGGCGCCCCGCTTCGGAGGCATCGTCTACGCCGACAGCGCCGAGAAGGTCTCGTACTTCATGGACGTGTGCGACCGCCACCACATCCCGCTCCTCTTCGTCCAGGACGTGAGCGGGTTCATGGTGGGCACCGACGCCGAGCACTCGGGGATCATCCGGGCCGGCGCCCGCATGGTGGAGTCGATGGCCGGCGCGCGGGTGCCGAAGATCGTCCTCACCCTCAACCACGCCAGCGGCGCCGGGTACTACGCGATGGCCGGGCAGGGCTTCGACCCCGACTTCATCTTCACCTGGCCCACCGGACGCATGGGGGTCATGGAGGGCGAGTCGGCCGTGCGGGCCATCTACGGGCCGAAGATCGACGAGGCGAAGGAGAAGGGCGAGGAGCTGGACCCGGAGATCCGGGAGGCCATCGAGAGCACCCGGGAGGAGTACGAGAAGCAGCTCGACGCCCGCTACGCCGCGGCCCGGGGCTTCGTCGACGCGGTGATCTCGCCCGAGGAGACCCGGGAGGTGCTGGAGCTGGCGCTGCGGGCGGCGCTGAACAACCCGGCCCCGCATCTGGGCGCGTTCACCCTCGCCGACGACGTGTGAGGATGAGCGACGAGACCGTTCGCGTGGCCTCGGGACAGGGCTTCTGGGGCGACTGGCAGGAGGCGCCGAAGCTCCAGGTCCGGCACGGGCCGATCGACTACCTGATGCTGGACTACCTGGCCGAGATCACGATGTCCATCATGCAGAAGCAGAAGGAGCGGGACCCCGAGGCCGGGTACGCCCGCGACTTCGTCTCCCTGGTGGCCGACCTGGCGCCCGACCTGGTCGAGAGCGACGTCACGGTGGTGAGCAACGCCGGGGGCGTGAACCCGGAGGCGTGCGTCGAGGCCATCGCCGACCGTCTGGCGGACGTGGAGACCCCGCGGCCGCTGCGTGTGGCCATGGTCCGGGGCGACGACCTCGTGGGCCGGCTCGACGAGCTGCTGGAGGCGGGCCACGAGCTTCGGAACATGGAGACGGGCGAGCCGATGTCGGCCGTCCGCGACCGGATCCAGAGCGCCAACGCCTACCTGGGCGCCCGGCCCATCGTCGAGGCGCTGGAGACCGGGGCCGACGTCGTGGTCACGGGCCGCTCCACCGACACGGCGCTCACCTACGCCCCCCTCGTCCACGAGTTCGGGTGGGACTGGGAGGACTGGGA
This sequence comes from uncultured Gemmatimonadota bacterium, assembly GCA_964479295.1. Taxonomy (GTDB): domain Bacteria; phylum Gemmatimonadota; class Gemmatimonadetes; order Palauibacterales; family Palauibacteraceae; genus CAYVFM01. The sequence goes on along the minus strand of CAYZLN010000174.1, from coordinate 2,358 downwards.
CCGCATCGCCGCCGGCGTCGTCGCCGGACACATCAACGAGTGCGGCGCCCAGGCCAGCGGCGGAAACACCCAGCACGACTGGCGCAGCGTCGAGCTGACGGCGCCGGGCTACCCCATCGTGGAGGCGAGCCCGGACGGCGACTTCGTGGTGACCAAGCATCCCGACCTCGACGGCCGGGTCACGTGGGCCACGGTGACCGAGCAGCTCGTCTACGAGATGGGCGACCCGAGGGAGTACGTCACCCCCGACGCCGTCGCCGACTTCTCGACGATCGAGCTCGAGGACCTGGGCGACGACCGGGTCCGGGTGACCGGGGTCGAGGGCCGCCCCCGGACCGACCGGCTCAAGGTCTCGGCCTCGTACCGCGACGGGTGGAAGGCCTCGGGGACCCTCACGTACGCCTGGCCCGACGCCCACGCGAAGGCGAAGAAGGCCGACGGGATCCTGCGGGGGCGGCTCGAGCGGCTGGGGCTGGAGTTCGACGAGATCCGCACGGAGTACATCGGCGCCGGCGCCTGCCACGGTCCGGTGGCCGGATCGCCGTCGCCCGACCTCCCGGAGGTGGAGCTGCGGGTGGCGGTGCGGGCCGCCGAACGGGAGCCCGTGGACCGCTTCACGCGGGAGCTGGCGCCGCTCATCCTGGCCGGCCCGCCCACGGTGACGGGCTTCGCCGGCGGGCGGCCGAAGCCCCAGGAGATCATGGCCTTCTGGCCGGCGCTGATCGACCGGGGGGTCGTCGAGGACCGGGTGTCGGTCGAGACCGTGGAGGCGGGATGATCGGCGGCAGGGCGTCGGAGTGACCGGGAGGGTCGCATGAAGGTCCAGCTCAGGGAAGTCGCGTTCGCCCGCTCGGGGGACAAGGGCGACACGGCCAACGTCGGCCTCATCGCCTACACGGAGTCCGTGTACCCGGTGCTGGTGGAGGAAGTCACGGCCGACCGGGTGAAGCGGCACTTCGAGGGCGTCTGCCACGGCGAGGTGGAGCGGTACGAGCTCCCGAACCTCCGGGCGCTGAACTTCCTGCTGCACGAGTCGCTGGGCGGGGGCGGGACCCGCTCGCTCATGCTGGACGCCCAGGGCAAGACCTTCAGCTCGGCGCTGCTCCGGATGGAGATCGACGTGCCGACGGAGGTGCTCACCGACGTGTGGGACGACCGGGACGACCGGCGGCGCGTCGGCGCCCGGGGAGGGGACCGGCGGTGAGCGGGTGGGAGCAGATCCGCTGGGAGGCGGACGCCGACGCGGGCACGGCCTGGATCGTCCTGAACGACCCCGAGAGGCGAAACGCCCTGAACGCCGCCCTGGTGGCCGAGCTGAAGGAGGCCTTCGGGCGCGCGGAGGAGGACGAGGACGTGGCGGTCGTCGGGCTCCGGGGCGCCGGGCCCGACTTCTGCGCCGGCGCCGACCTCCAGGAGGTGCACGACTCGGTGGAGGCCGGGATCATGGCCACGCTGGAGGACGCCGAGTCGCTGGGCGAGCTCTTCCTGCAGATCCGGACGATGCCGAAGCCGGTGGTGGCCGCCGTCCGGGGCCACGCGCTGGCGGGGGGCGCCGGGCTGGCGACGGCGTGCGACCTCATCGTGGCCTCGGAGGAGGCGAAGTTCGGCTACCCCGAGGTGAAGCTCGGCTTCGTGCCCGCCATGGTGATGGCGTTGCTCCGCCGCTCGGTGGGCGAGAAGCAGGCCTTCGAGCTCGTGGCCACGGCCGAGCCGGTGGACGCGGAGACCGCCGGCCGGTACGGCCTCGTGTGCCGCGTTCTCTCCGAGGTCACCTTCCGCGAGGACGCCGAGGCGTTCGTGGAGGAGCTGGCGGGGCACAGCGCCTCGGCCCTGGCGCTCAGCAAGCGGCTGCTCTACCAGATCGACGGCTCGGGCTTCGAGGCCGCGCTCCGGGCCGGCGCCGAGGTGAACGCCCTCGCGCGGTTCACCGAGGACTGCCAGGAGGGGATCCGGCGGTTCCTGGAGGAATGAGCCCGGAGGCCGATCCGGGGACCGGCCCCGGACAGGCGGACGCCCACGGCCCACCGGACGAGGGCGCCGCGGGCGGCACCGGGCCCCCGGAGGGCGCGGTCGCCGACGACGCGACGTCCGCCCCCCCGTCCCCCCCGGGCTCGCCCGGCGCGCTCGTCTTCGCCTCGGCGCTTCTGGTGGCGCTGGCGCTCGCCGCCGGCCTGTGGCCGGGCCAATACTGGCTCGCCGGCCTGCTCGTGGTGGCCGCCATGACGCAGGGCCTGCTGGCCGGGGTCGCGTGGAGAGGCTTCTGGCTCGGCCCGGCGCGGGAGGCGCTCTTCGGGGCCGGCGGGCGGTACGCCGGCTTCCTCGTGGCCGTGGCGTTCTCGGCGGTGGAGGCCTACGCTG
>CAYZLN010000173.1:0-4209 GCA_964479295.1 uncultured Gemmatimonadota bacterium | reverse complement strand
TGAAGCTGAACCTGCGGGTGGCCCAGGAGGTGGAGGTCGTCCCCCACCACCGCCGGGAGCGCGTCGAGGCGACGCACGGGGAGGGGGCGGAGGAAGACGAGGGGGGCGGGGGCGAAGGCTGACGACTAGGCGCGGGCGTCGATCCGCCGAGCGCTCGAGGCCCACGTGCCGATGCTCGAGGACGAGACGGGCCGGGAGGTCGACGTCGCGGCCGCCTGCAGCAGCAGCCACCCGCAGTCCGTTGCCGCCCCGTTGACGACGCCGCGTAGACTGTTGGTGCGAAGACGGTTCGAAGGGTGCCACGGGAACGGAATCCGGGAGGGACGATGGCGGAGGCTGCGCTGCGGATCGGCGGGGCGGCCGGTTCAGCCGAACCGCGGTCCGAGGCCGGCGACGACGGCCGCCCGGGCCCCCGCCGGACCGAGACCGACGTCCGCGACGACCTGGGCGACGAGATCGCCCGGCTGGCGGCCCACATCCACGCCGCCACCCGCCGCTACCTGGAGCTGGTGGCGGAGTTCGACCGCCGGGAGGGCTGGCTGTCGGTCGTCCCCGACGACGACGGCATGTACGTGATCCGGGGGCGGCTGACCCCCGAGGTGGGGGCGGTGCTGCGGCGCGCGATCGAGGCGGCGGAGGATGCGCTGTATCAACAGGAGCCGACGCCCGGTTCGGCTGAACAGGGGTGTTCAGCTGAACACCCCTCCCCCCGGCAGGCCCGGCTCGAGGCCCGGCGCCTGTGGGGCGCCAACCCCGCCCCCCTGGACGCCGGGGCCCGCTGGAGGCGGGAGCGGGACGTGCCCGACGACGTGTGGTTCCCCGCCGTCGAGGCCGGGATGGCGGCCGCGGCGCCTCCGTAGCGGGGGCCCGTCAGCTCCGCCCTATCCCGCCTGCGGCAGCCTCCGGCCCATGGCTTCGCTCAGCACCTCGTCCGGGTCCAGCCCGTCGGCGCGGAGGATCCGCTCCACCGTCTCGCCGATCTTGCTGTCCGGCGTCGAGGCGCCGGCGGTGAGGCCGACCTCAACGTCGCCCTCGGGAAGCCAGTCGTCCGAGGTGAGCTGCTCCTCGCCCATGATCTCCTTGTGGGAGAGCTCCCCGGTCGCGGGGTCGACGCAGGTGGCGTCCTCGATGTGGTAGGTGGGGACGCTCTGGGAGCAGATGTAGGCGAGGTGGTTGGTGTTGCTCGAGTTGTACCCGCCGATCACCACCATGACGTCCGGCGGGTCCTCCATCATCTCGTTCACCGCGTCCTGGCGGTCCTGGGTGGCCGAGCAGATCGTGTCGAAGCTGCGGAAGCGCTCCTCGGCCTCCTCCTCGCCGTACCGGTCGACCATCGCCTCCTCGAGGCGGTCGGCGATGGCCAGCGACTCGGAGGCCACCATCGTGGTCTGGTTGGCCATGCCCACGCGCCCGAGGTCCTCGTCGGGGTCGAAGCCCTCGGAGTGCTTGCCCTCGAAGAACTCGAGGAACTCCTCGCGGTCGCCCTCGCCGCGGATGTAGTCGCACACCCGCTCGGCCTCGGACATGTCGCGGACGATCAGGAACTTGCCGTCCTCCCACTTGTGCACCCGGGAGGAGGTGGCGCGGGTCTCCTCGTGGTAGTGCTTGCCGTGGATGACCGCCGTGAAGCCGTCCTCGGCGTAGCTCTCCACCCGCTTCCACACCAGCAGCACCGAGCCGCACGTGGTGTCCACCACCACGCACTCCTTCTCCTTCAGCCGCTCGAAGTCGTCCAGGGCCACCCCGAAGGCCGGGACGATCACCACGTCGTCGCCGCCCACCATCGAGAAGTCGAAGCGGCCGTCGTCGTCCGGGTAGAGGAAGGTGATCTCCATCTCCCGGAGCTGGCGGTTGACGTGCGGGTTGTGGATGATCTCGCCCACCAGGTAGATGTCCCGGTCGGGGAACTTCTCCCGGGCCTCGTAGGCGTACTCCACGGCGCGGTCGACGCCGTAGCAGAAGCCGAAGCTCTCGGCCAGCCGGAAGCGGAGCCGCCCGGCGTCCAGCTCGTGGTCGCCCTCCTTCATGGCGCTCACGAGGGCGCTCCCGTACTCGGACTCCAGGACGGGCTTCACCTCGTCCTTCAGCCCGAGGCCCTTCCGGTAGTACGTCTTCTCCTCGGTCTCCTGCGTCACGGCTTCGGCCTCTGTGGGTGGTCCTCGCGTTCGGGTGCGTCCCCGCGGGTTCGCCCGGGGAACCGACAAGGTACCACATCGCCGGGGCGGTCCGAAACGCGTGCCGGGCGTGCCCTCATGCCGTCCTGGCGGCCCGCCGCGGCCTGGCGCCGGGCGCGGGACGTGCCAGAACGGCGCAACCCGCCGGCGCGGAGGCCCTGAGGGCGGCGCGGAACCTGCACCAGCTACCGGGTCCGGGAGTCTCCTCCTGCGCTCTCACCTTCCACAGTGGCCGCGAGGCCGGGACATACATGACCTCCGACGACGACGACAGGCAGATCATCTTCGTCCCCGGCGAAGGGGACGACGACGAGGGCGAGGCCGCCATCCCGCAGATCCAGGCCGTCGACCCCGACGAGATGCCCGACGACGCGATCCCCGACCCCGACGAGCGGGCCCGGATTCCGGTGCTGGCCCTCAGGGGCACGGTGATCTTCCCCGGGGTGGCGGCGCCCATCGCCGCCGGCCGGGACAAGACGCTGAAGGCCATCGAGACGGCGCTGGAGGAGGACAAGCTCGTCTTCGCCGTCGCGCAGACGGACGCCGAGCACGAGGAGCCCGAGCCGGAGGTCCTCCACCAGGTGGGCACCATCTGCCGCATCGCCCAGATGCAGCGGGTGCCGGGCGGCATCCAGATGGTGGTCCAGGGCCAGGCCCGCGCCGCCGTCCTCCAGTACGAGGAGCGCGACGATCACCTCGAGGCCGTCTGCCGCCGCCTCGAGGACATGCCGCCGCTGGACATGGACGAGGAGGCCTTCGCCGGCCTCCACAAGGAGGTGCGCGAGCGGGCGGCCGAGCTGAGCCGCCACCGCGGGGTGCCGTCCGAGATCGTAGACCATCTGCTGGGCGGCGTCTCCGGACCCGGCCAGCTCGCCGACCTGGTGGCCTTCTACACCGACCTCGACGTCGACCGGAAGCAGGACCTGCTGGAGACCCTCTCGGTGGAGGACCGCCTGCGGAAGCTGGCCGTCCACCTCCAGCGCCAGATCAGCGTCCTGGAGGCCCAGGAGGAGATCCGCGGGAAGGTCCAGGAGGAGCTGGGCGAGCGCCAGCGCGAGGTCTTCCTGCGCGAGCAGATGAAGGCCATCCAGCAGGAGCTGGGCGAGGACGCCGAGACCGAGGAGATCGAGGAGCTCCGCGAGCGCCTCGCCGAGCTCGACCTGCCCGAGGAGGCCCGCGAGGAGGTCGACCGGGAGCTGCGGCGCCTCGAGCGGGTCAACCGCGAGTCGGCCGAGGCCCAGGTGATCCGCACCTACCTGGAGACGATGGCCGACCTGCCCTGGTCGGACACCACCGACGACCGCCTGGACCTGGCGCGGGCCGAGGAGATCCTCGACCGCGACCACTACGGCCTCCAGGACGTCAAGGACCGCGTCCTCGAGTTCCTGGCCGTCCGGAAGCTGCAGAGCGCCCAGGGCGACGAGGTGACGCAGGAGGCGACGGGCGCCCGCTCGAACGGCAGCCCGGACGCGGGCGAGGGCGACGGCCCCGGAGGCGAGGCCTCCACGCCTGCCGACGAAGCCGGCGACGGGGCCGCGGGCGAGGGGGACGGCGAGCCCGCCGACGACGACGAGGGGGACGACGAGGTCGACGAGCGGCCCCTCACCCTCCGCGGCCAGGAGGACGACCGGAGCGGCTCGACGCTGCTCTTCGTCGGCCCCCCGGGCGTGGGCAAGACGTCGATCGCCAAGTCCATCGCCGACGCCATGGGCCGCGAGTACGTCCGGGTTTCGCTGGGCGGCGCCCGGGACGAGGCCGACATCCGCGGCCACCGCCGCACCTACGTCGGCGCCCTGCCCGGCCGGATCATCGAGGGGATCAAGCGGGCCGGCACCAAGAACCCGGTCTTCCTCCTGGACGAGGTGGACAAGCTGGGCGTCTCCTTCCAGGGCGACCCGTCGGCCGCCCTGATGGAGGTGCTGGACCCGGCGCAGAACGACGAGTTCGTCGACCACTACCTGGGCGTGCCGTTCGACCTCTCCGAGGTCCTCTTCATCGGCACGGCCAACGTCAAGGAGAACATCCCCGGCCCGCT
>CAYZLN010000172.1:0-4251 GCA_964479295.1 uncultured Gemmatimonadota bacterium | reverse complement strand
CCACGGCGTCCTTCTCCTGCAGCGCCTCCGACGGCGGCTCGTCGTACGCCCCCTTCACCAGCCGGAGGCTCGCCCCCTCCTCGAGCAGCGCCTCGACGTCGTCGGGGGTCCGGTGCAGGTAGGCCTGGACGCAGACGCCGACGTCCGGATGTTCGGAACGGACCTTGCGGAAGAGCCGAAGCGTGGCCTCCGTGTAGTCGCTCGACTCCATGTCGATCCAGACGCAGGACCCGTGCTCCTCCGCCCGGGTCGCCAGCCGGGCGAGGTGCTCCCGGGCCATGGCCTCGTCGAGGTCGAGGCCCAGGTGGGTGAGCTTCACCGAGATCTCGGCGTCGAGCCCGGCCCGGGAGGTGGCCTCCAGAACGCGGACGTAGTGGTCGGCCTCCTCCTGGGCCTCCTCCGCGTCGGCGACGTTCTCTCCGAGCCGGGTGAGCACCGACGACATCCCTCGACGCTCGAGCTCCCGGGCGGCGTCGAGGGCGGCCTCGGCCGACTCGCCGGGCAGGAACCGCCGCACCGCCCGTCGGACCGGGGGGAGCCGCGGCACCCAGCGGGCCAGGAGGTCGCTTCGGGACGCCCAGAGGAAGGGGCGGCGGAGAGGGTTCACGGCCCCGGGGAGGGCGGGGTACAGGGTGGATCGCCCATGCGCTGCTCTCCGGTCGGGTTGGTCGTCCAGGCTGCGATCGGGCCGGGCCACCGGCGGTCGGCCCACCGGAGAGTAGCCGGCCGCGGGGAAGCGTTCAACGGCGACCGGTCACGGCTGGCCCCTGTACGCGGCCGCTTCCGGGCTTCCGCACGGGGGCGAGCCCCTCGTGGCCGCGTCCGGATCAGCCGAAGGTGATCAGCGGCTTGATGATCCCCTCCTCCTTCGTCCGCATGAGGCGGAACGCCTCCTCGAGCTCGCCGAACCCGAAGCGGTGGGTGGTCATGAGGGTGGGGTCGACGCGTCCCGACCGCACGATCCTGAGCAGACGCCGCATGCGCACCGATCCCCCGGGGCACAGGGCCGTCCGGATGGTCTTGTCGCTCATCCCCACGCCCCAGTCGAGCCGCGGGATGGGCACGTAGTCGCCCTCGCCGTGGTAGCCGACGTTGGAGATCGTCCCCCCGGGCCGGGTGGCCCGGACGCAGTCCTCGAAGGTCTCCCGGGCCCCCAGCGCCTCGATGGCGGTGTCCACGCCCCCGTCGTCGGTGAGCTCCAGGATCGCGTCCACCGGGTCGCGCTCCGTGAAGTCGACGACCTCGTCGGCGCCGTACCGGCGGGCCAGCTCCTGGCGCTCGGGCACGCTCTCGACGGCGATCACCAGGCCGGCTCCCTCCAGCCGCGCGCCGGCCGTGGCCATCAGCCCCACCGGGCCCTGGGCGAAGACGGCCACGGTGCCGCCCGTCGGGACGTCGCCGTTCTCGGCCCCGGCGAAGCCGGTGGAGAGCATGTCGGCGCAGTAGGCGGCGGCCTCGTCGGAGACGTCGTCCGGGATCGGGGTGAGGTTCGCCTCGGCGGCGTTCACGTGGAAGTACTCGGCGAAGACGCCGTCCTTCACGTTCGCGAACTTCCACCCGCCGAGGGCCTCGCCGCACTGCGACGTGTAGCCGCGCTGGCAGTTGGCGCACCGGAAGCAGGGCGTGATGGCCCCGACCAGCACCCGCTGGCCCTCCTCGAAGCCTTCGACGGCGTCGCCCGGCTCGTGGATCACCCCGACCGCCTCGTGGCCCAGCGTCAGGTCCTCCCGCTCCCCGATGGCGCCGTCCACGGTGTGGACGTCCGAGGTGCAGACGAGGGCCGCGGTGGTACGGACGACGGCGTCGTTCGGGCCGGGCCGGGGCACCGGCTTCTCGGCCCATCCCGTCTCGCCGATCTCCTCCATGACGAAGGCCTGCATCGTGTCGCTCATGGGCCGTGCTCCTTTCGGGTCTCGCGGGTGAACGGGTCGCGAGGGCCGTCCCGCCGGTCCGGGGCCGCCCCGCCGGGCCGACGGCAGGGGGCGATCACGTCTGTCGAGAGTCGTGTGCGAAGGCTGTTCCAGACGCCCCGGTCTCGAGATGCTGGGCCCGTCGGGGCCGACCTGGCCGAGACCCCGGGTCCGACGTCCTCGTGGCGCTCTCCGTGGAGTCGCCGACCCGGACCTTCGGCGCGTGCGCGAGTCCAGTACTTTCCGGGCGACGCTGCCGGCCCCGCAGGCGATCGGGACGTACGGGGTCGGGGTGATCCCGGCGCGCGAGGAGGCGGGGGGCGCGAAGCGTCTCCGCGAGGACGGGCGCGACCGGGGTCCGCGGACACGAGAACGCGAAATCGGCAGAAAGGGAGTTCCCATGGAGATCCGACGAGTCCTCGTGCCGACCGACTTCTCCGACCGGGCCGAGCGCGCCCTCCCGCACGCCCTCTGGCTCGCCGAGGAGTACGGCGCGGAGCTCCACATGCTCCACGCCGTGGTCCTCCACGGCGCCGACCCCGCCGGCCCGGGCCGGGGGTTCCCGGACCTGGACGACGCCTACGACCGGCTCCGCGACTGGGCGGCGGAGCGCCTTGAGGAGACGACCGCCGACCTCGACCGCTCCGACGTCCGGGTCGTCCGGGCGCAGGAGCGGGGGATCGCAGCGGCGCCGACGATCGTCGAGTACGCGAACGACAACGACGTGGACGTCGTCGTCATGGCCACCCACGGCCGGCGCGGCGTCCGGCGCATGCTGCTGGGGAGCGTGACCGAGGAGGTGCTCAGGACCGCCGGCTGTCCGGTGCTCACGGTCCGGCCCGACGGCCCGGACGAGGTCGGCGGGCCGCCCGAGAAGATCCTCGTCCCGGTGGACTTCTCCGAGCACTCCGACCTCGCGCTGGCCTCCGCCGGGGCGCTGGCCCGCCGCTTCGGCGCCGAGCTCGACGTCCTCCACGTGATCGCCGAGCTCGGGGTGCCGGATCCCTACTTCGCCGACGCCGCGGAGCTGAGGGCCCTGACGAAGGCGGCCCGGGACCGGGTCCCCGAGGCGCTGGCCGAGCGGGTCGACCGGGTGCTGGGCGAGGACGTCGCCGCCGGCACGCACATGGAGGTCGGCACGCCCCCCGCCGCCATCGCCGAGTTCGCCAGGGAGCAGGGCTCGGACATGATCGTCGTCGGCAGCCACGGGAGGACCGGCGTGGAGCGGGTCTTCCTAGGCAGCGTGGCGGAGGGCATCGTCCGCCGGGCGCCCTGTCCGGTCCTCACCGTGAAGCCGTTCGGCAAGAAGCTGGCGGACGTCTGATCGCCGTCAGCGTCCGGACGCTGGGCCAGGGTCGGGCGGCCTTCCCCCCAAACCGATGACGACGTCCGTCGGGGCGGTCTTCCTCTACGCCTCGATCACCGCCGTGGCCACGGGGCTGGGCGCGCTGCCCTTCCTCTTCGTCGAGCGGCCCTCGCGACGCTGGCTGGGGACGGCCAACGCGGCCGCCGCCGGCCTCATGACCGCCGCGAGCCTCGGGCTGATCCAGGAGGGGGCGGCCGAGGCCGTCCCCGGGGTGATCTGGGGCGGGGCGGCCGGGCTGGCCTTCCTGCTGGTCAGCCGGAAGGCGCTGACGTCGAGGAAGGAGCCCGTCGCCATCGGTGGCCTGCGCGGGGCCGACGCTCTCAAGGGGGTCCTGATCGTAGCGGTGATGACGGCCCACTCCTTGACCGAGGGGGTGGGGGTGGGCGTCTCCTTCGGGGGCGGCGAGGCGCTGGGGGCCTTCATCACCGTCGCCATCGCCATCCACAACATCCCGGAGGGCGTCGCCATCAGCCTGGTGCTCGTGCCCCGGGGCGAGTCGGTGGCGAAGGCCGCGGGGTGGAGCGTGGTGAGCAGCCTCCCGCAGCCGCTGCTGGCCGTGCCGGCCTTCCTCTTCGTCGAGACCTTCCGGTCGTTCCTGCCGGCCGGCCTCGGGTTCGCGGCCGGGGCCATGCTCGGAATGGTCGCCCTGGAGCTGATCCCGGACGCCCTCGAGGAGGCCGGGCCCCGGACCGTCCTCGTGACGGCGGTGCTGGCAGGGGCCGCGATGCTGGCGTTCCAGGGTGTGCTGAGGGGGTGAGGGGGAGGAACCGCGATCACGGCGAACCGCCGTCGGTCCCCCGGCACGGATGTTGATATTCCACCATCCCGGGGACGGGCGCCGGACGGGAGGACCCGTCCCCCGCGACCCCTGCGCCCCGCAACGACCCTGACGAGGAGACAGACATGATCCGCCGGCTCATCCGCCTTCCGATCGCCCTGCTCGCCGCGGCCGCGTTGGCCGGCCTGTCTGCGCCC
>CAYZLN010000171.1:0-4280 GCA_964479295.1 uncultured Gemmatimonadota bacterium | reverse complement strand
ACGGGGGGGTGTCAAGCGCGGAACGTCCGTGCAGACCCCGGGTTCCGACAAGATGGCCGATCGGAAACCCTGGTGGCGCGCGTCGCGAGCGCCGCCGCCGGCCGCCCGTGCCGCCGGACCGGGGGTGCGGGCGCCACCCACGCTCACGCGAGCCGGGAGACCCGATGACGGACGAGAGGCGGGAGAGCGAGGCCCTCCGGTACCACGCGGAGGGCCGGCCGGGGAAGGTGGAGGTGCGTCCCACCACGCCGACCCGCACCCAGCGGGACCTGTCGCTGGCCTACACGCCCGGGGTGGCCGAGGCGTCGGAGGCGATCGCCGAGGATCCGGAGGCGAGCTACCGATTCACCGGCCGGGCCAACCTGGTGGCGGTGGTGACCGACGGCAGCGCGGTGCTGGGCCTGGGCGACGTCGGCCCGGAGGCCGCCAAGCCGGTGATGGAGGGCAAGGCCCTGCTCTTCAAGCGGTTCGCCGACATCGACGTCTTCGACCTGGAGATCGACGCCGACGGGCCGGAGGACGTCGTCCGGTTCTGCGAGATGCTCGAGCCCACGGTGGGGGGCATCAACCTCGAGGACGTCGCCGCCCCCGGCTGCTTCGTGGTGGACGAGACCCTCCGGGAGCGGCTCGACGTGCCGGTCTTCCACGACGACCAGCACGGGACGGCGATCATCTCGGGGGCGGCGCTGATCAACGCGCTGGAGCTGGCCGGCAAGGAGCTCGGGGAGGTGGGGATCGTCTTCTCGGGGGCCGGCAGCGCCGCCCTGGCCACGGCCGAGCACTACGTGCGGATGGGCGCCGACCCGGAGAGGATCTCGATGGCCGACCGGCACGGGGTCGTCCACGCCGGACGGGACGACCTGGACGAGCACACGCGGCGCTGGGCCCGCGACACGGAGGCCCGGTCGCTGGCGGAGCTCATGGAGGGGGCCGACGTCTTCGTGGGGCTGAGCGTCGGCGGCGTGGTGGACCGGGAGATGGTGGCCTCCATGGCCGACCGGCCCGTCGTCTTCGCCATGGCCAACCCGGAGCCGGAGATCCGTCCGGAGGAGGTCCGCGCGGCCCGGGACGACGCCCTCGTGGCCACCGGCCGGTCGGACTACCCGAACCAGGTGAACAACGTCCTGGGCTTCCCCTTCATCTTCCGGGGCGCCCTGGACGTCCGGGCGCGGGCCATCGACGAGGGGATGATGATGGCTGCCACGCGGGCCCTCGCCGAGCTGGCCCGCGAGGACGTCCCCGACGCCGTGGCGGCCGCCTACGGGGGGGAGCGCATGAGCTTCGGGCCCGACTACCTGATCCCCAAGCCCTTCGACAGCCGGGTGCTGCTGAAGGTGGCGCCGGCCGTGGCGGAGGCCGCCATGGAGAGCGGCGTCGCCCGCGGGGACGTGGACCTGGACGCGTATCGAGTGGAGCTCGAGGCCCGCCTCGGGCCGGCCCGGGAGTTCATGCGCCGCGTCATGGACCGGGCGCGACGGAGCCCCAAGCGGATCGTCTTCCCCGAGGGCGAGCACGAGCGGGTGGTGCGGGCCACCGCCGTCATCCGCGACGAGGGCTTCGGCGAGCCGGTGCTGCTCGGCGGGCGGGAGCGGGTCGAGGCGGTCGCCCGGGAGACGGACGTCGACCTCGACGGCGTGGAGGTCGTCGACCCCGAGCGGTCGCCCCGTCGGGACGACTACGCCGAGGATCTCTGGAGGAAGCGGAGGCGGAAGGGCGTCACCCGGGCGGAGGCCGGCCGGCTCCTGGACGCCCCGACCTGGTTCGCCTCCATGATGGTCGAGCGGGGCGACGCGGACGCCCTCATCGCCGGGGCCGACATGTACTACCCGGACGCGCTGCGGCCGGCGCTGCAGGTGATCGGCACCGGCCCCGGCGGGCGGCGTGTGGCGGGGCTGTACATCATGGTCTTCGAGGACCGGCTCTACTTCTTCGCCGACGCGACGGTGAACATCGCGCCCGACGAGGGGGAGCTGGCCGAGATCGCCCTGGCGAGCGCCGACTTCGTGGAGCGGCTGGGGCTGCCGCCCCGGATCGCCATGCTCTCCTTCTCGGACTTCGGCTCGGCCCGGCACGAGGAGGCCCGCCGGGTGCGCCGCGCCACGGAGCGCGTGAAGGAGGCCCGGCCGGGGCTGGCCGTCGACGGGGAGATGCAGGCCGACACGGCCGTGGTGGAAGGGATCCTGAGGGACACCTACCCGTTCGCCGACCTGGACGGCCCCGCCAACATCCTCGTCTTCCCGCGGCTCGCGGCCGCCAACGTCTCCTACAAGCTCCTGGCGGAGCTGGGGGGCGCCGAGGCCATCGGGCCGGTGTTGCTGGGGACGGAGGAGCCGGTGCACATATTGCAAAGGGGAGCCACCGTGGCCGAGATCGCCGACCTCGCCGCGCTCGCCGTGGTGGACGCCGAGACACGCCCGCGGCAGACCGAGCTCGACCTGTGACCATCCGACCCTTCCGGGCGCGCCTCCGATCCCGCCGTTCGCCCCGATCCCGCTTCACGGGGCGGCCGGACGGGGTCCGGGGCCGCGCCCGGAAGCTCATCGAGAGAACGGGGGAAGCGTGATCATCTCCGTCGACGCACCGCCCGAGGCCGAGACCGTCCTCGACAACCCGTCCCGGGAGCGGCTCCGCGAGATGGCCTCGCACGACGAGACGACCACGGAGTACGGGAGCGCCGCCTACGTCACCGACCACCGGTCGCGGAGCGCCGAGAACACCCGGAACACCGTGGACGGCGAGGTCACCGACGAGGACCTGGAGCGCATCGAGCGGGTCAAGGAGCACCTGGCCGATCGCGAGCTCGTGCGGGTCGACCGGCAGATGGGCGAGGGCAGCGGCTTCGGGTCGCTCCACTGTCGGCTCTACGTGACGAAGCCCTTCGCCCGGCTCGCCCACATGTTCACCGCCAGCCTCGTCCCGGCCCGGGACCCCGACGGCGAGCCGCACTTCGTGACCGTCGACGTCCCCGACTGGCCCCACGGCAAGCACATCCTCGTGGACCCGGACAACGGCACCACCTACGTCCTGGGCTCGGACTACTTCGGCGAGATCAAGAAGTCCTTCCTGCGCCAGGCCATGTACCACGCCAAGCAGAAGGACTGGCTCGGCCTCCACGCGGGGAGCAAGCTGGTGCGCGCCCGCAGCGCCAGCGACGGGGAGCTCGACGAGAAGGGCTTCCTCTTCTTCGGGCTCTCGGGCACGGGGAAGACGAGCCTCACCTGCCACGACTTCGACCTGGACCTGCCGGGCGGCGAGCACGTCCGGGTCCGGCAGGACGACGTCGTGCTCCTGAACCGGGACGCGTACTGCAAGGGCACCGAGGGCGGCGGGTTCTACATCAAGACCGACAGCCTGAACCCGCGGGACCAGAAGGCCCTCTACGACGCCGCGGTGAGCCCCCGGGCCATCCTGGAGAACGTGTGGGTGGACGGGGACGGAACGGTGGACTTCGACAACCCGGAGCTGACGCGGAACGGCCGGGCGGTGGTGCCCATCGACGAAGTGCTGAACACCGACGACACCATCGACGTCGGGCGGATCACCCACGTCTTCTTCATCACGCGCAACCCGCTGGTGCCGGCCCTGGGGCGTCTGACGGCCGAGCAGGCGGCCGTGGCGTTCATGCTGGGCGAGTCGATCAAGACCTCGGCGGCGGACCCGGACGCCGAGGGCGAGCCGGTCCGCTCCGTGGGCACCAACCCCTTCATCGTCGGGCCGAAGGGGGAGGAGGGGGAGATCTTCCACGGCATCCTCGGGGAGAACCCCGGCCTCGACTGTTACCTGCTGAACACGGGCAGGATCGGCGAGGGCGACGACGCGGAGGTGATCCGTCTGCCCGACACCGTCGCGATCCTCCGGGCCCTGGCCCGCGAGCAGGTGGAGTGGGAGGACGACCCGGCGTCGGGCCTGGAGATCCCGGCCCCGGGGACCGTCCCGGACGTCGCCGACTCCAAGTTCCGGCTCCCCGACCACTTCGACGAGGCGGAGCTGGAGGAGCGCCTGGAGGGGCTGAGGGACGAGCGCCGGGCGTGGCTCGAGCGCTTCCCGAAGTTCCCCGACGCGCTCAGGAACGCGGTCTACTAGAAGTCCGGGCGGAAGCGGTCGGGCCCGGCATCCGTCTCCGCGACACGCACGCTCCGGGGGTCGCGCCTCCCCGGAGCCGAGCTCCTGCGGGGTCGCTTCTCGACGAGGTGGTGAGGGACGCATGACCGGCGCCCGGGCCCGAACCGTCCGCGACCCGCTGTGGCAGAACATCCGGCTGGAGCCGGAGGCCGCCGCGG
>CAYZLN010000170.1:2869-4331 GCA_964479295.1 uncultured Gemmatimonadota bacterium | reverse complement strand
TTCGGGCCTCGAGGGAGCCTTCGGCGTCCGCCGAGGCGCGTCGGACGGTGGCCGGGGGCTGGCTCCGGCGGACCGGCGGGCCCCGCGACCCCCGTCCGGACGCGACCAAGATAGGCGCGGGGCGGGCCGGGGCCAGGGACCGCCCGACCGGGACCGCCCCGACGAAGAGCAGGGGCGCCGGCCCGGCGGGTGTCCGGGTGCCGCTGCGGAGAGAGCCGGGCGTCCCGAACCGACGGCGTTCCCGGCCGCCGCCGGGCACGCCCCCTTGCGGACCGCCCGCCCCGCCGGCCACACTCGCCCGACATGAGGACCGCCCGGAGGACCCACGGCTTCACCGAGTCGGTCATCCGCGAGATGACGCGGGTGGCCCGGCGCCACGACGCCGTCAACCTGGCCCAGGGCTTCCCGAACTTCCCCGCGTCCGACGTCATCAAGGAGGCCGGCGCCGGGGCGATCCGCGACGACGTCAACCAGTACGCCGTCACCTGGGGCGCCCGGCGGCTGCGGGAGGCGGTGGCCGGCCACTACGCCCGCCGCTACGGGATGGAGGTGGACCCCGAGACCGAGGTGACGGTCACCTGCGGGGCCACCGAGGCGATGGCGGCCTCGCTCATGGCGCTGGTGGACCCGGGCGAGCGGGTGCTGGTGCCCGAGCCCTTCTACGAGAACTACGGCCCCGACGCGGTGCTGTGCGACGCGGAGCCCGTCTTCGTGCCGCTCGGGGACGGGCCGGGCCTCGACCCCGCCCGGATGGAGGAGGCCTTCGACGGCCGGACGCGGGCCGTCGTCCTGAACACCCCCAACAACCCCACCGGGAGGGTCTTCTCCCGGGAGGAGCTCTCCGCGGTGGCCGAGCTGTGCCGCCGGCACGACGCCATCGCGGTGACGGACGAGATCTACGAGTTCCTGGTCTACGAGGGCGAGCACGTGCCCATGGCCACGCTCCCCGGCATGCGCGACCGGACGGTGACCGTGAGCGGCGCCTCGAAGACGTTCAGCATCACGGGGTGGCGCGTCGGGTGGATCGTGGCGCCCCCGGAGGCCACGGACGCGATCCGGAAGGTGCACGACTTCCTGACCGTCGGGGCGCCGGCTCCGCTGCAGGAGGGGGTGGCGGCGGGCATGGAGGAGCTGGGGCCCGGCTACTACGAGGGCCTGCTCGAGGACTACCGCCGGCGGCGCGGGATCCTCGTGGAGGGGCTGCGGGAGGCCGGGTTCGCGTGCCGTCCGCCGGCGGGCGCCTACTACGTGCTGGCCGACTTCTCCGGCCTCGACGACCGGCCGGACGACGAGTTCGCCCGGTGGCTGGCCGCCGAGGTCGGCGTGGCCCCGGTGCCCGGCTCGAGCTTCTTCCGGGACCCCGCCGACGGCCGGTCCCTCGTCCGCTTCGCCTTCTGCAAGACCACCGACGTGCTGGAGGAGGCCGTCTCCCGGCTCGTGGCCGCCTTCGGCTGACCGGCCG
>CAYZLN010000170.1:0-2769 GCA_964479295.1 uncultured Gemmatimonadota bacterium | reverse complement strand
CCGCGCTGTCCGGCGGCCGTCTCGGCCACCGGGCCCGACCTGTCGATCCGGCGGGAGCGAGCCCCCCATGAACACGCCGTCGAGCCAGGACGACGATCCCCTCCCCGGGGGAGGAGCGTCCGCGGAGGAGGAGGCGCGCGGCGACGAGCAGGGGGACGGCGCCGGCTCGGCCACCGGGCTCGGCGCCGGGCCGGCCGGCGACGCGTCCGACGCCCCGGGGGCCCCGGCCGCCGGGGGATCGGGCCCCGCCGGGGGACAGGAGCGACCGGAGCGGACCCTCGAGGAGCGCCTGGCCGACCGTACCCCGCTCTCCGTGCCGGCCCGCCACAACCCGGTCCTCTCGGACATCGTCGACGCGGTGAACGAGGACGACGAGCTCTACACCCTCTGGGTGGCCCAGAACGTCAACGCGGTGGACCGGCTGGGGATCTCCGACCACGGCCCCGTGCACGTCCAGATCGTCGCCAACTCGGCGCTGAAGATCCTCCGCCTCCTCATGGACGCCGGGGTCCGGCCCAGCGTGGTGGAGGACTACGGCTTCTCGGAGGACGACGCCGAGGTGGTGGTCGTGCTGGCGGCCCTCCTCCACGACGTCGGCATCTCGATCCACCGCGACAGCCACGAGGCCTACTCGCTCTTCGTCGCCCGCCCGCTCCTGGACCGGCTGCTGGGGCCCCACTACGACGCGGCCCGGGCCACGGTGATGCAGTCGGAGATCCTGCACGCCGTGATCTCGCACCGGGCCGGGGGAGACCCCCTCACCCTCGAGGCGGGCATCATGAAGGTGGCCGACGCCCTGGACATGGCCGAGGGGCGCTCGCGCATCCCCTTCGAGGCGGGGTCGATGAGCATCCACTCCGTCTCGGCCGCGGCCATCGAGGGGGTCCGGCTGGAGGAGGGCGAAGAGACCCCGGTGCGCGTCCGGGTGGACATGACGAACTCCGCGGGCGTCTTCCAGGTGGACGAGCTGCTCCGCAAGAAGCTCCGGGGATCGGGGCTGGAGGACTACCTCCAGGTCGAGGCCCACATCGAGCGGGACACCGAGAAGCGGCTCGTCGAGCGGTTCCGGCTGTAGCGGCCCCCTCGGGGCGCTGGAAGCGTGCCCGGAGGGCGCGTACTATGCGGCAGGGAACCCGTGCATTCCACAGGATCGTGACCGGTGACTGAGACCACCACCCGAGACACCCTGGACCCGGCCGTCACGGCGGGCTCGCCCTACCGGGACCGCCGGGAGAGCGTCACCGTCCGCGTCGGCGACGTCCCGGTCGGCGGGGACCACCCCGTGGCGGTCCAGTCCATGACCAACACCGACACCTCCGACGCCGAGGCGACCGCCCGGCAGGTGGAGGAGCTGGCCGCCGCCGGCAGCGAGCTGGTGCGGATCACCGTCAACACGTCGGAGGCCGCCGGCGCGGTGCCGGAGATCGTCGACCGGCTCCGCGACCGCGGGGTGGACGTCCCCCTCATCGGCGACTTCCACTTCAACGGACACATCCTGCTCCCGCAGAACCCCGAGTGCGCCGAGCTGCTGGACAAGTACCGGGTCAACCCGGGGAACGTGGGCCGCGGCGACAAGTGGGACGACCATTTCGCCAGCATCGTCAAGTGCGCCATCGACAACGACAAGCCGGTCCGGATCGGGGTGAACTGGGGCTCGCTGGACCAGGAGCTCCTGACCCGGATGATGGACGAGAACGCCGACCGCGACGAGCCGCGGGACGCCCACGCGGTCACGCTGGCTGCCATGGTCGAGAGCGCGCTCTCCTCGGCCGAGTTCGCCGAGCGGCTCGGCCTCCCCCACGACCGCATCATCCTCAGCGCCAAGGTCTCCGAGGTGCCCGACCTGGTGACGGTGTACCGGGCGCTGGCCGAGCGGTGCGACTACCCGCTCCACCTCGGGCTGACCGAGGCCGGGATGGGCCGCAAGGGCGTGGTGGCCAGCACGTCGGCCCTCTCGATCCTCCTGGGCGAGGGGATCGGGGACACCATCCGCATCTCGCTGACGCCGGAGCCCGGCGGGGACCGGACCGAGGAGGTCCGGGTCGCCCAGCAGATCCTCCAGTCCATGGGGCTCAGGAGCTTCCAGCCTCAGGTGTCGGCGTGCCCGGGCTGCGGCCGCACCTCGAGCACCTTCTTCCAGGAGATGGCCGAGGAGATCCAGGGCCATCTGGAGGCGCGGATGGAGACGTGGCGCGACACCCACCCGGGGGTCGAGGAGATGCAGGTGGCGGTGATGGGCTGCGTGGTCAACGGCCCCGGCGAGTCGAAGCACGCCGACATCGGGATCTCGCTGCCCGGGGACTTCGAGAAGCCGAGCGCCCCCGTCTACGTGGACGGCGAGAAACACACGGTCCTCAAGGGCGACGGGATCGTCGCCGACTTCATCGAGATCCTCGAGGGCTACGTGGACGAGCGCTACGGGGCGTAGCCCCCGGCCGCACGAAGAAAAGGCCGGCTTCCCGCGGGGGAATCACCCCCGGCGCGGGTCGCCGGCCCGACGTCTCTGCCGTCCGGGCCCGGTCGTCGGGACCGGCCCCCGGACGAGGCCGTCAGTTCCTGCGGCTCTTCCTCCGGCGTCGACGACGCTCGGCGGCCTTCGCCTTGCGCCGCCGCGCTTCGCTGGGCTTCTCGTAGAAGCGGTTCTTCTTGATGTCGCGGAAGATGCCCGCCCGCTGGACCTTCCGGCGGAACCGCTTCAGCGCACGGCCCAGGTCCTCGTTCTCACGCACTCGGTACTCCACGTCGATCCCCTCCTCGGGGTTGAGGTCG
>CAYZLN010000169.1:1970-4346 GCA_964479295.1 uncultured Gemmatimonadota bacterium | reverse complement strand
GGGATCGCCTCCCAGGCGGAGAGCCCCGTGGTGAAGGCCGCGAGCACGAGGTTGATCGCGAACCACGCCACGAAGCTGAAGAGCCCCATGGCGGCCCCGTGCAGGATCGGGGCGGCGGCGGTCTTCACCCCGGTGAGGAAGCCGCCCACGCCCCACCCGAGAGCGGCGGCCACGCCCACGACGAGCGCCTCCCCGGGGCCGTGGCCGCCGACGACGCCCGCGCCGGCCAGGAAGAGGATGACGCTGCTGGCCACGGCGAAGCCCACGAACCAGCCGAAGGCGACCCAGGTGAAGCTGACGTTGGAGAGGTGCTCCGAGTGCATGTGGCCTCCTTCGGGGTGAGCGAGTCGGCGTCGTCGCGCGGGGCCCGCCTACGATCCGCGCAGGGCCCCGCCTACGATCCCAGCTCGAGCGAGGCCTGGGCCACCGGCGCGAAGGAGCGGCGGTGGTGCGGGGTGGGCCCGTGCCGGCGGAGGGCCTCCAGGTGCCCCGGCGTGCCGTAGCCGTGGTTGGTGTCCCAGCCGTACACCGGGTACCGGGGGTGCAGGCGGTGCATCAGGCGGTCGCGCACCACCTTCGCGAGGATCGAGGCGCAGGCGATGGACTGGGAGCGGTCGTCGCCCCCGACGACGGCCCGGTGCTCGCCGAGCCGGGGCATCCCGCGGCCGTCGACCAGCAGGTGGTCGGGCTCCAGGGGCAGCCGGCGGAGCGCCCGCTGCATCGCGAGACCGGCCGCCCCGCGCGGGTCCAGCCGCTCGACCTCCCGGGTGGAGGCCGCCCCCAGGGCGCAGGCCAGCGCCTCCTCCCGCACCCGGACGGCCGCCTCCCGGCGCCGGTCCGGGTCGAGCTTCTTGCTGTCGGCGGCCCCGTCCACCGGACGGCCCGGCCGGAGGGCGACCGCGGCGGCGAGGACCGGCCCCGCCAGGGGGCCGCGGCCCGCCTCGTCGAGGCCCACGACGCGGCGGAGCCCCGCCTCCCACGCTTCCCGCTCCAGGCCCAGCCGCGGGGGATCGCTCACGGCCCGGGCGTCCGGGCTCAGTCCTTCGCCTCGTCGGCGTCGGCGTCCTCGGCGTCGGTCGAGGCCTCCCCGGCGGGCTGCTCGTCGGCCTCCGCCTCGGCGGCCGGCTCCTCCGCCTCGTCCTCCTCGTCGGACTCCTCCGCGGCGTCCTCGGCCTCCGGGGCCGTCTCCTCGTCCCGCTCGAGCCACCACTCCTTCTCGCGGACGCGGGCCTTCTTGCCCCGGCGCTCGCGAAGGTAGTAGAGCTTGGCCCGCCGCACCGAGCCCCGTCGGACCACCTCGATGCTCTCGATGGCCGGGGAGTGGAGGGGGAAGATCCGCTCGACGCCGACCCCGCCGGAGACCTTCCGCACGGTGAAGGTCTCGCTGGGGCCGCCGCCTTTCTTGGCGATGCAGATCCCCTCGAAGGGCTGGATCCGCTCCTTGTCGCCCTCCCGGACCCGGATCCGCACCCGCACGGTGTCCCCCGGGTCGAAGGCCGGGAGGTCGTCGCGCGTCTGCTCC
Source organism: uncultured Gemmatimonadota bacterium (assembly GCA_964479295.1). Taxonomy (GTDB): domain Bacteria; phylum Gemmatimonadota; class Gemmatimonadetes; order Palauibacterales; family Palauibacteraceae; genus CAYVFM01. Next base: position 2,824 of record CAYZLN010000169.1, on the reverse strand, counting down.
TTCTCGATCTCGGCGATTCTCGGATCCATGGTCCACTCCTTTCAGGGCGCTGACCGGCGTCCGCCGGACGCACCTCTCGCTGTCTATGCGTTCTCGTCGTCCTCGCCGCCCGGAGGACCGTCCGCCGTCCCGGCGGCGCCGTCCCTCTCGAGCAGCTCCGGGCGCCGTCGGCGCGTCAGCTCCAGCGCCCGCTCCCGGCGCCACGCCTCGATGCGGCCGTGGTCGCCCGAACGGAGCACCTCCGGCACCTCCATCCCACGGTACTCCGGCGGCCGGGTGTAGACCGGCGGCGCCAGGGCCCCGTCGTAGAACGAATCCGTGGACGCCGACGCGTGGTCGCCCAGCGCCCCGGGCAGGAGACGCACCACGGCGTCCACCACCACCAGGGCCGCGGGCTCGCCGCCGCTGAGCACGTAGTCGCCGATCGAGATCTCCTCGTCGGCGAGGCCGTCGGCGACCCGCTGGTCGACCCCCTTGTAGTGGCCGCAGAGGAGCGTCAGCTCCTCCTCCAGGCTGTACTGCACCGCGCGGTCGTGGTCGAACCGGTCGCCCCGGGGACTGAGCAGCACCACGGGGCCCTCCGCGTCCAGCGCCTCGACCGCCTCGAAGTACGGCTCCGGCTTCATCACCATGCCGGCGCCCCCCCCGTACGGCCTGTCGTCCACCGTCCGGTGCCGGTCGTGGGTGAAGTCCCTGAGGTCGACGACCCGGTACTCCACCAGCCCGTCCTCCGCGGCCCGCCCCGGGATGCTCGTGGCCAGGGGGACCTGGAAGTAGTCCGGGAAGATGGAGACGACGTTGATCCTCACGGCCCCGGCCGTCGCTCCCCTGCTTCGCCTCGTGTCGTCCTCGAT
>CAYZLN010000169.1:0-1870 GCA_964479295.1 uncultured Gemmatimonadota bacterium | reverse complement strand
GGTCCGGACGGCCAGCAGCGGCCGGCCCGCCGTGGGGTAGACCTCCGCCACCTCGCCGAGCCGGTCGTCGTCCTCCCCGCGGACCTCGATGCCCGGCAGCTCGTGGAGGAAGTACTCGTCCTCGCCCCGCTCGACGAGCTCGTCGGCCCGGAGCGACAGCGTCCTGCCCTGGTAGCGCTCGGCCAGCGTCCGGTCGGCGATCTCCTCGAACTTCAGGATCCAGCCGTCGGAGTGCGGGCGCGCCTCGGCCAGCGTCAGGTCGCCCGAGAGGCCGATCGGCCCGCCGCCGCCCACCCGGAACACCCGCTCGCGGGCGAAGACGTGCTCGGGGTAGTCCGTCTGGAGCTGGACGAAGAGCTCGCCGTCCAGGGCGTGGGCCTTCTTGACGTAGGCCACCGTGACGGATTCCAAGGTCATGGTCTTCGGCAGGGCTGCAGTCGTCGTCGGGTCCCCGGCCGGACGGAGCCGGGCTCACTTCTCCTCGTCGTCCTCGTCCTCCTCTTCTTCCTCTTCGTCCTCCTCGTCTTCGTCCTCGTCCGTGTCCCCGGCGTCGGCCTCCGGGGCCTCGTCCTCGTCGGCTTCGGCCTCCGGGCCCTCCTCGGGCTCCTCGTCCTCTTCGTCCTCCTCCGGCTCTTCGTCGCCCTCCTCGTCCGCCTCGGCGCGGGGCTCGTCCGGCTCCTCGTCCTCCGGCTCGTCGGGTTCCCCGGCGTCCTCGTCGGCGGCGTCGGCTTCCTCCTCGGCCGCCTCGGCGTCCGCCGCGTCGACCGGCTCCTCCTCGGTGGCCGTCGCGGCCTCGGCTTCGGCCTCCGCCGCCGCCCGCTCGCGGGCCTCGGCGGCGGCCCGGGCGCGGCCGGACGTCTTGAGCTGACCCTCCGGCGGGCCGAGCCGGATCTCCTTCTCGGTGAGCTCCTCCGGCGTGACCCCGTCGTGGTACTTCTCCCAGAGGCCGGTCTTCCGGAAGATGGACTTCACCGTGTCGGACGGCATGGCGCCGTTCCGCAGCCACGTGAGGGCCCGCTCGGCGTCGAGCTTGACGAGCGAGGGCTCCGTCCGGGGCTGGTAGATCCCCAGGTTCTCGATGGCCGGCCCCGTGATCGCGGTCGACTTCTCGGCGACCACGATCCGGAAGGACGACTGCTTCTTCCGGCCCATCCGCTTGAGACGAATCGTCGCTGGCATCCTCTGTATGTCCCCGTTCTCGTGTCCGGTGGGCCCGGTGGTGGGCGTCAGCTCAGGAGCTGGCGCATCCGCGCCATCCCGCCGCCGCCCGAGCCCCCCGTCAGGGAGCCCATCGAGCCCATCTTCTTCATCATCTCGCGCATCTGTCCGAACTGCTTTACCAGCCGGTTCACCTCGTGGACCGGCCGGCCCGACCCCCGGGCGATGCGGGCGCGTCGCGACCCGTCCAGCACCCGCGGGTTCCGGCGCTCCTCCGGCGTCATCGACCGGACGACCGCCTCCATGTGCTTGATCCGCTGAGGGTCCAGGTTCGCCTGGTCGAGCATTCCCGGCTTCACGCCCGGGACCATCTTCAGCACGTTCTCGAGCGGCCCCATGTTCTGGATCTGCTGCAGGGCCTGCAGGAAGTCTTCCAGATCGAACTCCCCGCCCTCCCGGACCTTCTCCTCGAGCCGCTTCGCGGCGTCCTCGTCGATGGCCTGCTCGGCCCGCTCGACGAGGCCCACCACGTCCCCCATCTGCAAGATGCGGCCCGCCATCCGCTCGGGATCGAAGACGGTGAGGTCCTCGAGCCGCTCGCCGGTGCCCACGAACTTCACCGGCACGCCCAGCACGCTGTAGACCGACAGGGCCGCGCCGCCCCGTGCGTCGCCGTCCATCTTCGTGAGGACGAGGCCCGTCAGGCCCACCG
>CAYZLN010000168.1:0-4386 GCA_964479295.1 uncultured Gemmatimonadota bacterium | reverse complement strand
CCCCCGGCTACATCTCGGTACGGTATCGGTTCCTCAGCCAGATCGCAGCGGCGTTCATCGTCAGCAGCATCACCAGGAGCACGACGATGGCCCCCGCGGCCAGGTCGTGGAACTCGGCCTGCGGCCGGGCCGCCCAGTTGAAGATCTGGATCGGGAGCGCCGTGAAGGGCGACATGGGGCTCGTCGGCGGGAAGGCGATGAAGGTCAGCGCCCCGATCATGATGAGGGGCGCGGTCTCGCCGATGGCCCGCGACAGCGACAGGATCGTCCCGGTCAGGATGCCCGGCATCGCCGCCGGCAGCACCTGCCCCCGGATCGTCTGCCACCGCGTGGCCCCCAGCCCGTAGGACGCCATGCGCAGCGACCGGGGCACCGCCCGGATCGCCTCCTGGGCGGCGATGATCACGATGGGCAGGATGAGGAGCGAGAGCGTCAGCGCGCCCGAGAGCACGCTCCGCTCCAGCGCGAAGAAGCGGACGAAGACCGCCAGCCCGAGGATGCCGTACACCACCGAGGGGACGCCGGCCAGGTTGGCGATGTTCGTCTGCAGCAGCCTCGTGAACCAGTTGTCCGGGGCGTACTCCTCGAGGTAGATGGCCGCTCCCACCCCCAGCGGGAAGGTGAAGAGGGCGGTGAGGGCCATCATCCAGAGGGTGCCGAGGATGGCGGACAGGATCCCGGCGCGCTCCGGGATCCGGGACGGGTAGTTCGTCAGGAAGTCCCAGGAGAGCCACGAGAGCCCGTCGACGGTGACGTCCACCAGGAGGACCGCCAGCGACACCACCCCGAAGCACACGGCCGCGAAGGTGGTCCACTCGAAGACGGTGCCGATCCGCTGGCGGGCTTTCCGTCGGGGCCGGAAGCGGGCGTCCGCGGGCGGCTCGTCGGCGAGCAGCCCCTCTCCGTCGTCGGCCGCGGGGCCGGGGTGCGCGCCGTCGCCCGTCATTCGTACACCTCGCGGAACCGGCGGGTGACCCGCTCGCTCAGGAGGTTCATCGCCAGCGTGATGACGAAGAGCACGAGCCCGACCGCGAAGATGGTCCGGTACTCGATGGTGCCGTGGGGCGTCTCGCCCAGGCTGACCTGCACGATGTAGGCGGTCATGGTCTGGATGCTCTCGAGGAAGCTCGTGGTCATCTTCGGCGTGGCGCCGGCGGCCAGCGTGACCGCCATCGTCTCCCCGATGGCCCGGGAGACGGCCAGGATGAAGGAGGCCACGATGCCCGAGAGGGCCGCCGGGACCGCCACCCGGGTGGAGACCTCGAGCTTCGTGGCCCCCAGGGCGTAGGCGCCCTGCCTCAGCGAGCGGGGCACCGCGCTGAGGGCGTCCTCGGACAGCGAAGAGACCATCGGGATGATCATGATCCCGACGACGACGGACGCGCTGGCGGCGTTGTAGAACGACGTCTCCGGCACGAAGTGCTGCAGGATCGGGGTGATGAAGGTGAGCGCGAAGTAGCCGTAGACCACCGTCGGGATCCCCGCCAGGATCTCCAGCAGGGGCTTGACCACCTTCCGGACCCTCTCGGAGGCGTACTCGCTCAGGTAGATGGCGCTGGCGAGGCCCACCGGCAGCGCGATGGCCGCCGACCCCACCGTCACCAGCAGGGTGCCGTTGACGAGCGGGAGGATCCCGAAGCTCTGGTCGGAGAAGAGGGGCGACCAGCGCGTGCCGGTGAGGAACTCGACGACGGAGACCTCGCGGAAGAAGCCCACCGACTCGCTGAGCAGCACCACCACGATGCCCACCGTGGTGAGGACGGAGACGAGGCCGCAGAGGAAGAGGACCCCGGCGATGATCCGCTCCTTCCAGTCCCGCGCGGGGTCGCGGGAGAGCTGGAGCTCGCCGGGGGCCGCGTCGCCGGTCGCCACGGGCTCAGCCCGCCGCGGGTGTCCGGATCGGGTCGGTGGGTCGCGGGTCCGGGGTCATCCCTACGCCCCGGAGGCCCCGGCCTCTCCGCCGCCGGCCGCACCGCCCGGCGCCGACCGCCCGCCCCCGGCCTCCCCGTCGGTGCCGTCCTCCGGCCCGCCGCCCGGGAGCTCGGCCCGGAGGCTGTCGTAGCGGGCGGCGGAGAGGGGCACGTATCCGACCTCCGGCACGAGCTCGCGGCCGTTCGCCAGGTAGAAGTCGACGAACGCCCGGACCTCGGGCCGCTCGAGGGACTCGCGGCTCACGTAGAGGTAGAGCTGCCGCGACAGGGGCCGGTACTCCCCGCTCTCGATGGTCTCCATGGTGGGGGCGGTGCACCCGTCGCCGTCGTCGATCTCCAGCGCCTTCACGCGGTCGGTGTTCTCGACGTAGTAGGCGAAGCCGAAGTAGCCCATGGCGCCCACGTCGTTCGCGACGCCCATGAGGATGACGTTGTCGTCCTCCGAGGCCGAGTAGTCGCCGCGGCTGGCGTCCTCCTCCCCCATGACCCTCTCGGTGAAGTAGTCGAAGGTGCCGGAGTCGGTGCCGGGCCCGAAGAGGGGGAGCTCCCGGTCGGGCCACTCGTCGCGGACCTGGCTCCAGCGCTCCACCGAGCTGTCGGGCTGCCAGATGCGCCGCAGCTCGTCGACGGTGACGCAGCTCGCCCAGTCGTTCTCGGGATGGACGGCGACGGTGATCCCGTCCGAGGCCACCGGGACCCGGATCCAGTCGACGCCGTTCTTCTCGCAGAGCTCCTCCTCGGCGGGCTTGATCTCGCGGGAGGCGTCGCTGATGTCCGTCTCCCCGCGGCAGAACTTCTTGAAGCCGCCGCCGGTGCCCGAGACGCCGACGGTGACGCGGACCCCCCGGTTGGCCCGCTGGAACTCCTCGGCCATCGCCTCGGTGACCGGGTAGATGGTGCTGGAGCCGTCGACGGCGACGCTCCCGGAGAGGCCGTCGTCGGCCCCGCCTCCGCCGCACGCCGCCAGGGCCACCAGCCCCGCCGCGGCCAGCGCCGGGATTCCGTGTGTGACGTGTCTCATGCCGATCGCTCCCGTCTGTGGGTGTGAAGCTCGGTGGTGTCCGTGGATGTGAAGCTCAGAAGTGCGCCTGGAACTGGGCCTTGAACGAATGCGCGGTCCCGCGCCCGTCGGCCTCGAAGTCGACCACGTCCAGGTTCAGGGCGATCTTGTTCCGGCCGCCGAAGAAGACCTGCACGCCCGGCGTGAACCCGGACACGGCGTCGCCGTCCAGGCCGGTGTTCGGGTCGGCCCGTGTCACCCGGAAGACCGGCTCGACGGCGGCCAGCAGGTCGCTGCCTTCCACCTCGAGCCGGTAGCTGCCGACGACCTGCCAGGCGGCGGCGTCGGCGAACGGCGGGCCCGCGGGCCCGGCCTCGGGCGGCAGGTCGCTCCCGTCCTCGGCCTGGAGGGGGTTGTCGCCCAGGACGACTCCGGCCTGGACGTGGGGGCCCGGGGTGAAGTCGCCCAGCTCGGCCCACAGCTCGTAGTTCCCGTGGCGCCGCGCCGACGCCCGGACGCCCTCCCGGTCGCCGGGCCCCGTGACCGGGAGGTCCGTGGAGGCGGCGGCCGCGGCCACGGTGAGCGGCAGGGACGGGCCGACCTCGAACGTGTACCGCGCGCGTCCGACGACCTGCTTGGCGGAGTTGACGTCCCGCTCGTCGGTCGACCCGCGGCCGTTGAACACGCCGACCCGGTACCCGAACCCGGTTCCCTCCGGCGCCCCTTCGGCCATGACCCCGACGTCCCGGTCGGAGAGCCGGAACCGGGTCGTGAGCTCGTCGAGGGAGGGGGCCTCGAGGCCCGGGACGCCCGGGACGTCGAGGTCGCGCTCGATGGTCAGGATCTGCGTGGAGCTGGTGAGCTGGAACCCGTCGAACGGCCGCTTGAAGTGGCCCAGCTTGAGGCGGAAGGCGGGATCGAAGTCCAGGCGCCCCCAGGCGTCCTTGAGCTCGACCTGGTCGAGGCCGGCGAACCCGGGCTGGATCTTCGCGTCGATCAGGTCGCTGACGTCGATCTCGAACGAGAGGCGCGCCCGCCGGACGAGCATGTCGGCCGCCGGGGCCTGCTCGGCGCACGGGGAGCCGTCGTCGAAGGGGGCGTCCGAGCAGGGGCCGGTCACCGCCTGGAGCTGGACCCGGCCCCCGATCTCGATCCCCAGGGCCTCGGAGTCGAGCGTCGGGCCCGTCCGACCGGCGCCGTCCTGGGCCGCGGCGGGGCCGGCGGCCCCGACGACGAGGGCGGCGACGGCCGTGATCGCCGCGAGGGCTCGGGCCGGGGACGATGTCGGCACGGTGCGTTCCTCCCTCCTCGTGTCGCGCTCGGGCGGACCGCGCGTCCGCGATGGACGCGTCGGTCACGAGGATGGGGACGTCGTGCGTGGAATCGATAACGGAAACGTAAAGACCCTGTAACGGAGCGGAGGACGCGGCCGTCGCCCCGACGCCGGCCGGCCCG
>CAYZLN010000167.1:0-4427 GCA_964479295.1 uncultured Gemmatimonadota bacterium | reverse complement strand
CTGGGCGTGCCGTACCTGGGGCCGCTCTACTACTCCCCGCCGATCCTCGCGCTCTTCCTCGTGGGCCCGGCCGCCATGGCGGTGGACCGGATGCGGGAGGCGGGCGCCCGGAGCGTCGAGCCGGCCGGCGGGTAGGGAGAGCCGGGGCGTCCTCGGCCGGTTGTCGGCCGCCCCGGCCGCGGCTAGGATGCCACCCCACCCGCACGCGCCCGTAGCTCAACTGGATAGAGCGCCGGACTTCGGATCCGGAGGTTGGGGGTTCGACTCCTCCCGGGCGTATTGAGGCTCCGTGCGAGCGTCGCCCTGCGCTCGCGGCCCCCCGAGGGGTGATCCGCTCGACCGTCGAAGGGACCATGCACGCGGAATCACGGAGATCCGGGATCGTCCTCGTCGGCTGTCTCCTCGCGGTGACGGTCGTGCCCCTCTCGCAGTCCGCGAGGGAGTTGACCCGGCCGCCGGGGTCGGACGGCCGGCAGCCCCTCGACTCCGTGACCTTCGCCGGGGACGTGGCGCCCATCCTCTACGAGAACTGCGTCACCTGCCACCGTCCCGGGGGCGCGGCCCCGTTCAGCCTCCTGAGCTGGGGCGAGGCGGAGGAGCGGGCCTCGAAGATCGCCGAGGTCACACGGGAGCGCTACATGCCCCCGTGGCTGCCGGAGCCCGGCTACGTCGACCTCGTGGGGGAGCGGCGGCTCGAGGAGCGGGAGATCGAGGTGCTCCAGCGCTGGGCCGAGGCGGGGGCCCCCCGCGGCGACCCGGCGGAGGCCCCGCCCGAGCCCGAGTTCTCCGGCGACTGGCAGCTCGGCGAGCCGGACCTCCGGGTCACCATGTCCGAGCCGTACACGGTGCCCCCCGACGCGAAGTACGACATCTACCGGAACTTCGTGCTCGACGTTCCCACCGACTCGACCCGGTGGGTGGAGGCCGTGGAGATCCTGCCCGGCGACCCGGACGTGGTCCACCACGCCATGCTGCTCGTGGACCCGAGCCCGTACTCGAGGATCGAGAGCCGGAAGGACTCCGCCCCCGGCTTCCAGGGGATGATGGCCGGCCGGGTCAGCCCGCCGAAGGGGTTCCTCCCGGGCTGGACGCCGGGGCGGATGCCGACCCCGGCGCCGGAGGGGACGGCCTGGAAGCTCGAGGCGGGAACCGACCTCGTCCTCCAGCTCCACCTGCGGCCGTCGGACGAGCCGGTGGAGGTCCGTCCGGACGTCGGGCTCCACTTCGCCGACGGCCCCCCGGAGCGCCGCCCCGTCCGGCTCAAGCTCACGAACGGGGTCCTCGACATCCCGCCCGGCGACTCGAACTACGTCGTCCGGGACTCCTTCGAGCTGCCCGTGGACGCCGAGGCCCTCTCCATCTTCCCCCACGCCCACTACCTGGGCGACGAGATGCGGTGCTGGGCGGTCCTCCCGGACGGCGGCCGGAAGTGGCTGATCAACATCGGGGACTGGAATTTCAACTTCCAGGACTTCTACCGGTACGAGGAGCCCGTCCGGCTGCCGGCGGGCAGCCGGATCTTCATGGAGATCAGCTACGACAACTCGGCCGGCAACCCGCAGAACCCGAACGACCCGCCGAAGCGGGTGCTGACGGGGCTCGAGTCGGACGACGAGATGGCCGAGATGCACGTCCAGCTCGCGGCCGCCGACCCGGCGAAGCGCACGGTTCTCGAGCTGATGATCCAGGCCAGGGGCCGCCCCCACAGCCTCGAGCAGTACGCCGAGCACTTCCGGCGCGTCGTGGAGATGGAGCCGGACAACGCCAGGGGCCATTACCAGCTCGGGGCCGTGCTGGCCGAGATGGGCCGCCCGAGCGAGGCGGCGGGGCGCCTGCGCCGGGCGATGGAGATGGAGCCCGACTGGTGGCTGCCGCCCACCCGTCTGGCCCGTCTCCTGGCCACCGCTTCGGACCCCGGCGTCCGGGACCCCGCCGAAGCCGTCCGGCTCGCCGAGCGGGGAGCGGAGCTGTCGGAGCGCCGGCTCCCCCGTCCCCTCGAGGCGCTCGCGACGGCCTACGCCGCCGCCGGACGGTGGCGCGAGGCCGCCGACGTCGCCCGGCGAGCCGAGGAGCTGGCCCGCGAGCAGGGCCGCGGCGCCATGGCCGACCGGCTGGCCCAGGCCCGGCAGCGCTACGAGAAGGACGCCGGCCGAGGGGGGACGTGACGAGGCCCCCGGGGATCGCGCGTCCGGCGGTCGTCCTCCTGGCCCTGGCCCTGGCCTGCGACGCCGGGGACGCCCCGGCGGGGGACGACCCGCGGGCCCCGGGGACGGTCGAGATGGCCGAGCGGCTGGACGAGATCGTCCGCACCCGGGACCTGACGAAGCTCCCCTACGCCAACTCCCTCCGGATCCAGGCGCTCCGGACCCTCGACGTGCCGGACGGCCCCCGGGGCGAGTTCCTGCACGCGTTCAGCCTCGGCCGGGAGCAGCTCCGGGCCGGCCGGACGGAGGAGGCGATCTCGTCCCTCGAGGACGCCCGGGAGCTGCTGGAGAGCGGCCGGGCGCCGGCCCCGCCACGGATCCGGCGGGAGGTGGAGGAGCTGATCGCGGTGGCCTGGCTCCGGGTCGGCGAGCAGGAGAACTGCCTATCCCGTCCCGGCACCGAGGGCTGCCTCCGGCTCCCGGGGACGAGCGAGCCCCACCGGGACCCCCGGGGTTCCCGGAACGCCGTGCGGGCGTACCGGGAGATCCTGCGGAAGCGCCCCGACGACCTCGGATCCCGCTGGCTCCTGAACCTCGCCCACATGTCCCTGGGCCAGCACCCGGACAGCGTGCGGGAGGAGTGGCTCGTCCCCCGCCCGGCGTTCGCGTCCGGGGCGCCGGAGGGGGCGGTGGAGCCCTTCGTCGACCGGGCCGCGGAGGCCGGGGTGGACGTCCGGGGCCTCGCGGGCGGCGCCGCCGTCGACGACTTCGACGCCGACGGGGAGATGGAGATCGTCGCCTCGTCCATGGGGTTCCGGGACTCCCTGCGCTACTTCGACGCCGCCGGCGACGGCTCCTTCGTCGAGCGCACCCGGGAGGCGGGGCTGGGCGGGCTCACCGGCGGCCTCAACCTGATCCAGGCCGACTACGACGGGGACGGGTGCCTGGATGTCCTGGTCCTCCGGGGCGGCTGGAAGCCGCCGGGGTGGCCCAACTCGCTGCTCCGGGGCGGCTGCGACGGCACCTTCGCCGACGTCACCCGGGAGGCCGGGATCTACTCCGAGCACCCGGGCCAGACGGCGGCCTGGGGCGACTACGACAGCGACGGGGACCTGGACCTCTTCGTCGGGAACGAGACCTCGGGCGACGGGGGGCGGGCGGTCTACGGCCAGGAGTCGGAGTCGGAGGGGCAGGGGGGACCATCGCGCGCGGGGGAGGACGGCTCCTCCCCCCATCCGTCGGAGCTCTATCGGAACGACGGGGACGGCACCTTCACCGACGTCGCGCCCGACCTCGGCCTCGACGTGGTGGGCATGGTGAAGGGCGCGGCCTGGGGGGACTACGACAACGACGGCTGGATCGACCTCTACGTCTCCCGCTACGGCGAGCCGAACCTCCTCTTCCGCAACCTGGGGGCCGGCCCCGGGGGCGAGCACCGGGGCTTCCGGGAGGTGGGGGAGGAGGCCGGCGTGACGGAGCCCGGGCGCAGCTTCCCCCTCTGGTGGTGGGACTACGACAACGACGGCTGGCTGGACCTCTTCGTCGCCGGCTACGGGGCCCTGGCCCGGGACGTGGCGGCGGAGTACCTGGGGCGCCCCCACGACGCCGTCCGCCCGAGGCTGTACCGCAACCGGGGGGTCGACGCCGACGGGAGCCACCGCGGGTTCGAGGACGTCACCGACCGCGTCGGCCTGGGGGACCGCGTCCTGTACGCCATGGGCTCGAACCACGGGGACCTGGACAACGACGGGTGGCCCGACTTCTACGTGGGCACGGGCGATCCGGACTACCGGCAGCGCATGCCGAGCCGCGTCTTCCGGAACGACGGGGGGCGGAGCTTCCGGGACGTGACGGTGCCCGGGGGCTTCGGCCACCTCTTCAAGGGCCACGCCGGGTCCTTCGCCGACGTGGACGGCGACGGGGACCAGGACCTCTACGTCGTCTACGGCGGGGCCTACGAGGGGGACGTCGCCCCGAACGTGCTGCTCGAGAACCCGGGCCACGGAAACGCCTGGGTGACCCTGCGGCTCGAGGGCGCGGGCCCCGGGGCGCCGGGCGGCGGCTCCAACCGGTTCGGGGTGGGCTCCCGGGTGGAGGTCACGGTCGAGACCCCGTCGGGCGACCGCGAGATCCATCACCTGGTGGGGACGGGCGGGAGCTTCGGGGCCAACTCCCTCCAGGCGGAGATCGGCCTGGGGGACGCGACCCGGATCCGGGAGCTCGAGGTCCGCTGGGCCGGCTCCGGCACGCGGGACGTCTGGACCGACGTGCCGCTCGAGCGGG
>CAYZLN010000166.1:0-4469 GCA_964479295.1 uncultured Gemmatimonadota bacterium | reverse complement strand
TCACGTCCACGGGGCCGCGGGGCGAGACCGTCACGACCGGCTCGACGGCCATCCGTGCGGTCACGTCCTCGCCCGAGGCCGCGTCGGACCGCTGGGCGTGGAGTGCGTCGGGGGCCGCGAAGACGCCCGTGAGGAGGAGCGCCGCGGCGGCGAAGCTCCGCGCCGCGGAACGTCGGAGGGATATCCGGGCGGTCGTCGTGGGGGGTGTTCGGTTCGTACCGCCCGGACGGGCAGTGGTCTGCATGGGCTGACTCCTTCGGCAACCGGACGATCTCCCTCGCGGGAGACTCCTGGCTTTGCGGCCCCGCCTCGCGGCGGGTGTGCCATTCTCGGGAACTCAGTACGGCCGCCGGCGTCGGCGACCGGCCCCGATCTGATCGGGACCCTCGTTGATCCTTCGATACCCAACCTAGTGTTCGGTGCGTAGAGGCGCAACCCCCGTGCGCGCCGCGGCTCCGGTCGGGCGCCGCGCCCGGCGTCCGTCAGCGAACCGGACGGAGCTCGTGCGCCAGGGGCACGCTGCGCGAGACCCCGGCGCCCGCGGCGAGCTCCACCCGGAGCTCCTCGTCGGCGGCGAGCCGACGCCGGGTCTCCGGGAGGTGGACGCGGACGGTGTAGGGGCCGGGGGGAAGCCCGGTCAGGGAGACGCGGCCCGACGGGTCGGCCTCCGCCACGCGCTCGCGGCCCCGGTCGTCGACGACGGTGACGACGGCGTCGGCCGCCGGCGGCTCCCCCCGGTCCCGGCGCCCGTCGCCGTCCCGGTCGAGGAAGAGCTCGAGCTCGAGCCCGGCCGTCCTCATCACCGGGACCGCCGTCTCGCCCTCGCGGGGGATCTCGGCCCCCGGCGTCACGATCGCGCCCTCGGGGAGCGTGGACGGGTCGACCTCGAGCGCCCGCCGCCGGACCGCCTCCTGCTCGATCTCGAACCGCCCCCGCTCGTCGCTGACGACCTCCACGAACCCCTTCCGGAGCCGGACCCCGGCGAGCCCCTCTTCCCCGGGATCCCGGCGCCCGTCGCCGTCCCGGTCCTCGAACACCACGCCGTGGCTCACGGAGCTCTTCGGGAGCGGGAGCGGGACGTCGAGCCCCTGCCGGACGCCGAGCGAGAAGCTCAGAGCGTCGGAGGACACGCCGAGCGCGTCCCGCTCCACGCCGCCGACCACCGAGAGGCCGTCGGTGACCCGGTACGCCACCCGCGACCAGGCCTCCACGCGCGTGCTCCCGAAGACGCCCCCCTCGACCGACGCCCCGCCCGCCACCTCGGCCCGGCCCAGCTCCCAGCCGCCCTCGCCCTCGAGGTACCCCCGGCTGCCGCCGGCCAGGGTGCTCTCCTCGCCCGCGCTCAGGAACGCCCAGCCCTCGGCGCCGCGCCAGCGGAGGGTGCCGCGCAGGCGCCGGAACAGGCCGTCGGTCCGCGGCGAGGACTGGTGCCCGATCTCCGCCCGTCCGTCCAGGGTGAAGGGCCCGAGGGGGACGTCGGCCGAGAGCAGGGCCGTCCGCCGGACGCGCTCGCCGGCGACCGGGAACGACACGTCCGCCTCCTCCATCCGGAAACGCCCCTCCAGCCGGAAGCCCCGGGGCGAGAACCGGACGCCGGCCTCGGCCCGCCGGAACTCGTGGCTCCGGCGGCCGCCCGTCGCGTCGCTCGACGCCCACGAGGCCCGGGCCGTGGCGTGGAGCGGGCCCGCGATCCGCCGGAGCCCTCCCACGAAGAGCTCGTCGCTCATCGTGGGGCCGGCGGAGAGCTGTCCGGGGACCAGCCGCCCCCGGACGTTCAGATGGCCCTCCTCGTTCGAGAGCCACAGCTCGCCCTCCGCCGCGGGGCCCGTGGTCGCGGGGCCCGTTTCCGGGTCGACCCGCATCAGCCCGGCCTCGAGCTGCAGCATCCGGCTCGACCGCGTCCCCAGCTCCAGCCGTCCCCCGACGCTGCGCGTCGCCCCCCCGGACACGCCCAGGCCCGGGGACACGTCGTGGTCCGAGGCCACCAGCCCGACCCGGCCCTGCTCCAGGTCCAGGCCGCCCGACGCCATGAGGGTCCGCCCCCCGTCGCCGCCGAACCCGCCCCGGGGGACGGCCGCGAAGGCCTCGGCGAAGACGTCGTCGCCCTCCCAGGCGAAGTCGACGCCGCGGCCGGCGGCGAAGGTGCCCGCGAGAGGGTCGGACCGTGCGAAGACGTCGCCGGCGGAGGCCTCCCAGTCGGGCCGACGCACGCGCAGCCGGACCTCCGGGCCCACGATCTCGTTCCGGAGGGGACGGGGGGTGAGGTACTCATCGGGCCGGTAGTGGCCCTCGAGGCTCAGCTCCGTGTCGCCGGCGACGGTCCCCTCGGCGCGCACGGCCGCCACCACGCCCGCCGGGGAGCCCGCCCGGCCGGAGGTCGAGCTGCCGACGAAGACGTGTCCCGGGAGGTGCTCGACGCCGGGGACCGGGCCGCCGCCCTCCACGACGTGGAGGGTCGTGTGGCCGGCGGCCTCCGAGGCCATCCCCGAGGCCACCATACGGAGGCGGCGCCGGGCCCCCACGCGGACGCCGGAGGGCGTGTGGACGCGGACCGCCACGGTGTCCGCACTCCCCGGCTCCACGATCACCCGCGACCGCCGGGGGTCGAACCGCCACCCGGTGCCGCGCGTCCCCTCGACGTCGAGGCGGACCGTGTCGGGCGCGTTGCCCCGGTTGGCGATCCGGTAGCCGACCCGGGCGTCCCGGCCCGGCGCCACCGTGGCCGACCCCTTCACGAAGCCCGCCTCCAGACGGTGTCGCGCCGCGACGTCGACCTCGACGCCCACCGTGTCGACGTCGGCGTCGCCCCACGAGACGACCACGTCCGCCACGCGGCGGCGTCCGGCCGAGAGGTCCTCGGCGGCCTCGAACGTGAGGGCGACCACGACGCTGTCCCCCTCGAGGGACGCCGTCCCCCGGCCGTCCCCGAAGAGACGGATCCCGGAGCCCGCCGCCACGCGAAAGCTCGCCTCCCGTCCCTCGAAGCCGTCGGGGGCGGAGGCCGCGACCGGGATCGTGGCCACGCTGCCGGGCTCGACGGAGGGAGGCCGCCGGTCCTCCTGGGCCTCGGCCGCCCCGGCCGGCGCCGCGAGGACGACCACCATCGCGGCGAGACAGGCCGTCGCCGGGAATGAGGCGCCCCGGCGGAGATCCGCGGACGCGGGCGCCGTCGTCCCGGCGTCTCCGGTCGGGGCGGCCCCACCCCGATCCCGCGCGTCGACGCCCACGGTCACCGTCCCGCCCCCGGCCCCGGCTTCACGCCCGGGCGATCCCCGCGCTGCCCCGTCTGACGCCCCGGCTCGAGCTCCTCCCGCCCGCCTTCGAACCCGCCGCCACCGGCGCCGAGGCGGTCCCGCAGGCGATCGAGGCACCGACGCTCCACCTGCGCCGGGGACCCGGCCGCCGGGCCGCCGGACGCTTCCCCGCGGGCCTCCGTCTCCACCGCGATCCGGGCGCAGACCGACTCCGGGTCCGCCGGCACCGGCCCCGCGCCCGCCGGCAGGGCCCGCGCACCCTCAACCGCGCCGAAGAGGGACGAGACCTGGAGCGTGATCCCGGCGCCGTAGCTGTCGGGCGAGTCCTCCTCCCAGGCCAGCAGCGTCCGGAAGTCGAGGGCGACCTGCTGCGACGTGAAGCCGAAGGCCACCACCTCCTCGCTGGTGGCCATGGGCTGCCACGCGTCGCCCGGCTGCCTCCACTGGAGGTCGCTGAGCGGCTTGCCGTAGCCGCCCAGGTCGGGGTCCTCCGAGCGGATCGTGAGCACCCAGAAGACGAACCCGCTCGCCTGGACGTCCACCGTGATCCCCTCGACGCGCACGCCGCCGCGCTCGAAGTCGTCGACGCCGGGCGTGGGGAAGGCGACGCGGGAGGGCGACACGCTCACGTCGAGCCGCCCCGGCCCCTGGCCCGCCAGGCCCGCCGGGAGCGTCCACAGTAGAGCCGCCGCGGCCCCGAGGAGGGCCGTCCATCGGCGGGAGCGCACGGCTTCAGCGATCACCGGCCGAGCTCGCGGTCCGGGGCCGCACTCGGAAGGACGCCTGTCCGCCGATCAGGTGGTCGCCGCCGGTGTCGAGGATCGGCACCGCCAGGTACCGGTCCGGGTCGAGGCTCGCGGGCACCGTCACGCTCACGTCCCGACCCTGGCCGGGGAGCACCCCGAAGGGACGGAGGTCCCGTCGGCCCACGACCTCTCCGGCGAGGGTCCGGATCTCCACCGACCCCTCGGGCCGGACCGGCAGGCCGCCGGTGTTCTCGACCGTGAAGCGCACGTCCACCGAGTCGCCGGCGGGCGACGCCTCCACCGAGTCGACGGAGACGTCCTCGTCGGCCCCGTGGCCGTGGCCGAAGACCTTGGCCCCGATCCGCCGGCCGACCCGGACGCCTTCCTCGCTGCCCTCGACGGTCTCCGCGAAGACCACGGACCAGCAGGTGCGGGCGGCCGGCTGCATGGTGATCCGGACGTCGGCCGC
>CAYZLN010000165.1:0-4564 GCA_964479295.1 uncultured Gemmatimonadota bacterium | reverse complement strand
CGCCTGGATGTGGGCCGACAGCTCCGCGATGCGGTCGCTCAGACGGTCCACCTCCGCCTGGGGCAGGGCGTCGTCCGGGGCCCACGTGCTCGGGGCGGAGCGGTCGTCATGAGCAGCGGCATCAGCGTGAGAGCTCATGGGTCTCTCCTCTCGGGCGGGAGGGGTGTCAAGCCGGAGCCTACCGAACAGAACCCGAACACAGTATAAGAGCGCCGATCTCGGCCCTTCAGATCGGCGCCTGCCGCCCGAACCGGGGGGCGTCGAGACATCGGGTGACCCTCGGGCGGAGAGGGGCGGGCCACGGGGCCGGGAGGCACCCCGGTGGGGCCGTCCGGAGAGGGTCCGGGAGGCGAGAATCGCCGGCGTCGAAATCTGTCAACCCCCGTCCGCCGGTTCGGAAACCGGCCGGTCGGGGGTTGGGCCGCTCCGTGGACGTCTCCGCGGAAACGTGGCGGGGGGGCGGCGCGAGGTGACCGCTCGAGGCCGCGTCTCCGCGGAAACGTCTCGGATCCGGGGGCGAGGGCCTCCCCCGGGGCGCTCTTCGCCCGGGGCCCGGCGCCGGCGGCCACCGGCAGGGGCATGCCCGGCCCCGGCCGTCTCCGCGGAAACGTCGGTACCCGGGCCATGCGTCAGAACGGGGCATGTCCCGCCCCACCCAGCGTCCTCGCTGAATCCCCCGGCTGGTGTATCGTCGCCTCGGCCCCCGACCGATCGAGCCGTGTCCGGACCCGCGCGGGCGCTTGACCCCGTCGGGCCGCCGCCCCGATCTTCCTCCTCTCGTCACTGGATCCGTCCCATCGCACCGCCACCCGCCGGGAGCCCGACCATGCGACCTCGCCCGTTCCGCGTCCGCGCCCTCGCGATCACCGCCTCGCTGGCCCTCCTCTTCGCCCCCGTCGTGCCCTCCGGCGCGGCGGCCCAGGGAGCCGACGCCGACGCGGCCGCGTCGACCGGGGAGGTGCTGGGGACGGCGGCCCATGCCCCGGCCGTCCCCGGGGGCGGGACGGCACAGGAGGCGGACGGGCTCACCGTCGAGCGCATCTTCGGCAGCGACGACTTCGTCCCGGAGACCTTCGAGGGGACGTGGCGCTCGGAGGAGGCGTGGACGCTCGTCGAGAAGGACGACCGGGACCGCGACGAGCTCTGGCAGGTGGACGCCGCCTCGGGGGAGCGGGAGAAGCTCATCGCGGCCTCCGAGCTGGTGCCGGAGGACGGCGACGAGCCGATCTCCATCTACGACTGGTCGTTCTCGCCGGACGGGCGCTACGTGCTGATCTTCACCGACGCGCAGCGGGTGTGGCGCGACCGGACCAAGGGGCGCTACTACACCTTCGACCTGGCCGAGCGCGAGCTGCGGCCGGTGAGCCGGAAGCCCGGGTGGCAGATGTTCGCGAAGTTCGGCCCCGACTCGCGGCGGGTCGCCTTCGTCCGCGACCACGACATCCACGTCACGAAGATCGCCACCGGCGAGGAGCGCGCCCTCACGACGTCGGGCACCGAGGACACCATCAACGGCACGACCGACTGGGTCTACGAGGAGGAGCTGGGGCTCAGGGACGCCTTCCGCTGGAGCCCCGACGGCGAGCGGATCGCCTACTGGCAGCTCGACCAGAGTCCGATCCCCCGGTTCCACCTCGTCGACCAGACGACGCTCTACCCGGAGCTGAAGGACGTCCGCTACCCGAAGGCGGGGACGGAGAACTCGGAGGTGCGGGTCGGGTCGCTCGACCTGGAGTCGGGGGAGACCACCTGGCTGGACGTCGGCTCCCCCGAGTACATCGTCCGGATGGAGTGGATCTCCGACCGCGAGACCGCCGTCCAGACCCTGAACCGGCACCAGGACCGCCTGGAGGTGCGGATCGCCGACGCCCGCACCGGGGAGAGCCGCCGGATGCTGGCGGAGACCGACGACGCCTGGGTCGACGTGGACGGCAGCTACGCCTGGATCGGCGGGGGCGAGCGGCTGGTCTGGTCCAGCGACCGGGACGGGTACGACCATCTCTACCTCTTCGACCGCTCGGGCGAGCGGGTCCGGCAGCTCACCCGTGGGGAGTGGCCGGTCACGGCCTTCTACGGCGTCGACGAGGAGCGGGGCCGGGTCTGGTTCCAGGCCGCCGCGGAGAGCCCGATGACGCGCTCGGTGGGCTGGGTGCCCCTGGGGGGCGGCGAGCCCCGGTGGGTGGCCGGGCCCGCCGCCGGGATGACGTGCGCTGCCGGCGGGTCGGACGGGGGCGCAGGGTCGACGGGCGGCGGCGCCGCGTCCGGACCGGGGGACTCCGACGCCTCGACGGAGTCCGCCGGCGACGGGCCCGGCGGGGTGCACGACGTGCAGCCGGCCCCGGGCTTCGGCCGGCTCGTCCACACCTGCACGACCTTCGACACGCCCCCCGTCGTCCGGCTGCGGACGGCCGGCGGCGAGGCGGTCCGCACCCTCGTCGACAACGCGGAGCTCCGGGCGCGGCTGGACTCCCTCGACCTGGGGTCGCACGACTTCGTCACGATCGACGCCGCGGACGGCGAGACGGAGCTGAACGGGTGGATGATGCGGCCGCCGGACTTCGACCCGGCCCGCGAGCACCCGCTCCTCATGTACGTCTACGGCGGGCCCGGCATCCAGACCGTCATGGACGCCTGGGGCGGCGCCCGCCACCTCTGGCACCGGGTCATGGCCTCGGAGGGCTTCCTCGTGGCCAGCGTGGACAACCGCGGGACCGGTGCCCGGGGCCGGGCCTTCTACAAGCAGGTCCACCTGCGCCTGGGCCAGCTCGAGACCGCCGACCAGCTCGCCGCCGCCCGCCAGCTCGGCGACCGTCCCGAGGTCGACGCCGACCGGGTGGGGATCTGGGGCTGGAGCTACGGCGGCTACATGACGCTCATGAGCCTGCTCGAGAGTGGGGGCGCCCTGGCCGCCGGGATCTCGGTGGCGCCGGTGACCCACTGGAAGCTCTACGACACGATCTACACCGAGCGCTACATGCGGACGCCGTCGGAGAACCCGGAGGGCTACCGGGAGGGCGCGCCGCTGGAGCACGCCGCGAAGCTCGACGCCGACCTCTTCCTCGTCCACGGCACCGGCGACGACAACGTCCATCCGCAGCACACGGTGCGGATGGTCCAGGCGCTCGAGGAGGCCAACAAGCAGTTCCGGATGCGCATCTACCCGAACGAGCGCCACGGAATCGAGGACGCCGCCGACCGGGTGAACCTCTTCGAGGGGATGACGGGCTTCCTCGAGGAGACGCTGGGGGGCGGGTAGGGGGCCGACGGCCCGCCGCGGCGGACCCGTTTGCGCCCGGTCGTTCCCGGGGCGCGGCGTCCTGGCCGCAGGCGGCGTCGACGACCGTACGCGCTCTCTTCCCCTCCGCCCCTCACCCCACCCGGCGCGAGCCCTCGGCGGCGGGGTCGCCGAGCAGCGGGACCATGACCTCCCGCTCGAAGACCTCGAGGAGGCCGTCGAGGTCGCGGTCGGCGAGCTCCTCGAGGCCGGCGCCGAGCCGCCGCCCGGCCACCCGGCGCAGGGTGCGGGTGTGCACGCCGAGCTCCCGGGCCACGTCGCTCCAGCTCCGCCCCTCGGTCCGGGCGGCCCGCGCCCGGAGCACCAGGACCCAGTCCAGGAAGCCCTTGGGGGTCAGGTCGTTCCCCCGGGGGTCGAAGGACTCCTTCCAGTGGTGCCACAGCGTCCTGCGGTCCCGGTCGATCTCCGCCGCCAGGTCGCGGACGGAGGTGAGGGGGGGACGGCGGAGGGCGGCCCGGCCGAGGGCGGCCACCAGGGTGGGGGAGAGGTAGGAGGCCTCGCGGAGCCGGGCGTCGATCCGGCGGAGCCGGCGGTCGCCGTCGGCTCGCCGGAGGGCCAGCGTCAGCCCGTCGTCGAGCTCGTCGGTCCACAGCACCTCCTCGATCACGATGTTCTTGAGGTGCCGGAGGACCTCCGGGTCCCGGCGGGTGATCAGGAGGAACGGGACGGTGGGATCGCGCTGCTTCAGGGCCTCCATCCGCGCGAGGAGGCCGGGCCCCGGCTCGGGGGCCGCCACCACCACGTGGTCGGCGCGCGAGAAGTTGCCGAGCAGCCGCGTCCACTCCTCGAAGACCTCGGGCCGACCGTGGTCCTCCAGGTGTCGGACGGCTCGGCGGGCGAGCGGCGGGTCCTCGCTGTAGACGGCGAGCATGGGGTCGTCCCGGCTCGGAGCGCGAGGAGTTCGGGCTCGACGGCGGACGGAACGGTTCGATTCGCTACGTCAGGCCGTCCGAAAGGATAGCCGCCGGGTCTCAACGCGCTCTCAACACTCCGGGCCGGACCGGCCCCGGAAGAGCGGGGTCGACGCCGTGGACCCCGCCCCGGGCGGGGCCCGACGCGACCGGAGATAGGGGTCCCCCTCTACGTCGCAGAGCGTCCGAACGGCCCGCCCGCGATCCGGCCGTGGGCCGCCCTCGGCCCGGCGTCCGCCCGGGCCCCAGGGGACGGCCGCGCCCGCCCTCCGCCGGGTCGGCGGACGGGGCGCGGGTCCCGGTTCCGGACCCCGGGGGCCGCGAGGCGGTACACAACCGGCAGGTCATGGCCCCGAAC
>CAYZLN010000164.1:0-4568 GCA_964479295.1 uncultured Gemmatimonadota bacterium | reverse complement strand
GGGCTCGGCGGCCTCCTCGGCGCTCAGGTCGTCGAGCTTGTCGGCCAGCTCGAGGCCGATGCGCTCGGCGGTCTTCTTGCCGACGCCCGTCACGGTCCGGAGGACGTCGTGGTCCTTGGCCCGGATGGCCCGGACCAGCCGCGAGCCGGGCAGCTCGCCGAGGAGCGCGAGGGCGACGCGGGGTCCGACCCCGCTGGCGTCCTGGAGCCGGAGGAAGAGCTCGCGGTCGCGGGCGGAGACGAAGCCGAAGAGCTCCATGTCGTCGTCCCGGACGACCATGGCGGTGTGGAGCTCCACGTCGTGCCCCTCGGCCGGGAGCCGGTCGTGGAGCCGGGCCGGCACGTTGACCTCGTAGCCCACCCCCGCGCCGGTCATGACCTCGACCCGCTCGAGCTCCTTGACGAGCAGGCGTCCGCGGACCCGGCTGATCACGGCCCCGCGCCTCCGCTCTCGCCGCGCCCGACCGTACGGGTCCGCCGTGCTTCGTCCGTCACGACGTGCCCGACGCCTCCCGGGCCACCGCGCCCGTCCCCACCAGAAGGTGGCAGAGGGCCGCGGCGCAGCCGTCGGCGGCGTCGGCGGGCGACGGCACCTCGGCCAGGCCCAGGTGCTTCTTCACCATCCATCCCACCTGCTCCTTGCTGGCGGTGCCCGTCCCCACCACCGCCTTCTTGATGCGGGAGGGGGAGTACTCCTCCACCTCGCCGCCGTGGAGCGCCGCCGTCATGACGGCCACGCCCCGCGCGTGGCCCAGGACGGCGGCGGTCCGGGCGTTCTGGCCGTAGAAGACCCCCTCCACCGCCACGACCTCGGGCTCGAGGCGCTCCAGCACCTCGACCAGCCCCTCGTGGATCTGCACCAGCTTCCGCGCCAGCGGGTCGTCGGAGTCGGGGCGGACGACGCCGCACTCCAGCAGGCGGAAGGAGCCCTTCTCGCGGGCCACGAGGCCGTAGCCCGTGGCGGTGGTGCCGGGGTCGACCCCGAGGACGCTCACGGGAGGCGGCCTCCACGGGGGGCGAGGGCTGGCCCGGCGGAAGGGCCGCGGGCGAGAGGCGGTGCGCGGTGCGGACTGCGGGGCCGGGCGGGACGCCCGCGGCCGGTCGGCCTCTGGCCACGGAAAGGCGGACCGCCGGGCCCCGCGACGCCGCCCGACGCCCCGATCAGGCCACCTCCACCGTGTCCAGCGTCTCCTCGTCCAGCTCCAGGTTGGAGTAGACGTGCTGGACGTCGTCGTGGTCCTCCAGCTCCTCCAGCAGGTCCAGCAGCGGGCCGGCCTCCTGGCCGTCCACCTCCATGGTGGTCTCCGGGACCATCACCAGGCGGGCCTCCTCGAACTCGAGGCCCCGGTCCTCGAGGCCGTCCTGGACGTCGTGGAAGTCGTCGGTGGAGGTGAGGACCTCGAAGGCGTCCCCGTCGCGGCGGACGTCCTCGGCGCCGGCCATCACGGCCGCCTCGAGCACGGCCTCCCCGTCGTAGCGGTCGGCGTCCAGGAGGACGCGGCCCTTGCGCTCGAACATCCACGCCACCGACCCGTCCCGCCCCAGGTTGCCGCCGTGGGTCTCGAGCAGGTGGCGGACCTCCTGCACCGTCCGGTTCTCGTTGTCGGTGAGGCACTCGAGGAAGAGGGCCGCGCCGCCGGGGCCGTAGCCCTCCAGGCTGTACTCGTGGTAGTCGACGCCCTCGAGCTCGCCGGTGCCGCGCTTGATCGCCCGCTCGATGTTCTCCTTGGGCATGTTCTCGGCTTCGGCGTTCGCGATGGCGGTCCGAAGCCGGGGGTTGTACTCGGGGTCGCCCCCCTTCTCGCGCGCCGCGACGGCGATCTCGCGGCTGAGCTTGGCGAAGACGCGGCTCTTCTCCCGGTCGTTCTTCTTCTTCTGCCGCTTGATCTTCGACCACTTGTTGTGACCAGCCAACCCGGTGCCTCCGTCCGTGGAATGCTCGTGCTCGGGCGTCGGGGGCGAGGGGGCCGCGCCGACGGGCGCGGGCCGCGCGAGGGGCCGGGCCGACGCCGGCCCCGGCGGTCCGCGACCAGCCGCCGCACCGGCCCGTGTTGGCGATACCCACGCCGCTCGACCTTGTGCCGGCGGGCAGGGTGCGGGGTGGGCAGGCCGTCTCGGTCTTCCGCCCCCGGGCCTGCCCGCCCTTCGGCAGCCGGGACGCGGGCACCGCCCGCTACCCGGACCGCCCGACGAAGCGCCCACCGCCGATCGCCGACCCCCATTTCAGTCGACCGGGACGAGGACCCCGGGCGGCGGCGCCCCCCGGGTTGAACCCGGGGCCCGGGGCCTCCTCCCTCGAGCGACTCGGACCCCGTCCGTCATAGCGAGAGGGAGGAGGCCCCGGGCCGCTCCGTGTACCATCGTGTCGGATCGGCGCCGCCGCCCTATCCGTCCTCTGACTCAGCGACCACCCGCTCGGTGACGTCCCGCGGCGCCCGCTCGTAGCCGTGCATCTCCCGCGTGTGGGCGCCCTTCCCGTGGGTGATCGACCGGAGGGCGGCCGAGTACCGGTAGAGCTCGGCCTGCGGGACCCGGGCCTTCACGATCTGCAGGTGCCCCTGGGGCTCGACGCCCAGCACCTGGCCCCGACGGCCGTTCAGGTCGCCGATCACGTCGCCCATGTACTCCTCCGGCGTGCTGACCTCCACCTCGACGATGGGTTCCAGGAGCACCGGCCGGGCGTCCTCGGCCACCCTCCGGAAGGCCATGGCGCCGGCCGTCTTGAAGGCCTGCTCCGAGCTGTCCACCGAGTGGTGCGAGCCGTCGAAGACCTCGACCCGGAAGTCCACCACCGGGTAGCCGGCCAGGATCCCCTCCTCGGCCGCCTCCTGGATCCCCTCGTCCACGGCGGGGACGAACTGGGACGGGATGACGCCCCCCTTGATGGAGTCCACGAAATCGTAGCCCGAGCCCCGGGGGAGCGGCTTCATCCGGATGTAGCACTCGCCGTACTGGCCCCTCCCGCCCGTCTGCTTCTTGTGGCGGTACTGCCCCTGGGCCTTGCTCGTGATCGTCTCGCGGTAGGGGATCTTCGGGGGCTCGCGCTCCACCTCGACGCCGTACTTCCGCTCGAGCTTCTCCAGCGCGACGGTCAGGTGCAGCTCGCCCAGGCCCCGCACGATGGTCTGCCCCAGCTCGGGGTCGAAGGACGCCTCGAAGGTGGGGTCCTCCTCCCGGAGCCGGGCGAGGCCGTTGGCGAGGCGATCCTCCTGCCCCTTGGAGGAGGGCATCACCGCCTCGGCCACGTCCGGCTCCGGCCAGCGGACGCCCGGGAGCGTCACCGGCCGGTCGGGCGACGAGAGGGTGTCCCCCGTGTGCGTGTCGTCGAGCTTCGCCACCACCCCGATGTCGCCGGCGTGCAGGCGTCCGACCTCCTCGCGCTCCGACCCGTTCGGAACGCTCAGGTGCGCCATCTTCTCCGTGGCCGAGCGTGCGGCGTTCCTCAGCGTCTCCCCGCTCTCCACGGTCCCGCTGAAGATGCGGATGAAGCTGAGCTCGCCGGCGTGGGCCTCCGAAGTGGTCTTGAAGACCAGCGCCGAGGTGGCCTCGTCGTCCGCCGCCTCGAGCTCGACCGGGTCGCCCCCCGGCCCCTCCGCCTCCACCGGGCCCGCCTCCCCGGGCGACGGGAAGAGCTCCACGATCTTGCTCATCAGCGCGCGGACCCCCCAGGCCCGCTCGGGGGACCCGCAGAAGACCGGGTGGATCTCCCCGCCGAGCATGGCCTCCTTCATCGCCCCGAGCACCTGCTCCCGGGAGAGGTCCTCCCCCTCCAGGTACGCCTCGAGGAGGCTGTCGTCGGTGGTGGCCACCGACTCCACGAGCTCCGTGCGGTACTCCGCCTCCAGGTCGGCCAGCTCGTCGGGCACGTCGCTCTCGTCGTACTCCCCCTTCTCGGAGCCCTCCCGGTACAGGTGGGCCCGCTCGGAGAAGAGGTTGACGATGCCCCGGTAGTCCTCGCCGGCGCCCACCGGCACCTCCACCGGCAGGGCCCCGTCGCCGAGGAGCTCCTGGATCTGCCCGAAGGTGTCGTCGAAGGACGCGTTCTCGAGGTCCATCTTGGAGACGAAGAGCATCCGCGGGATCCCCCGCTGCTCGCACACCGACCAGATCCGCTCGGTGCCGGCCTCCACCCCCGCCGAGGCGTCCACCACGACCACGGCGGCGTCGGCCACCCGGACGGCGGCCGCCGCCTCCCCGAAGAAGTCCAGGTAGCCGGGCGCGTCCAGGAGGTTGATCTTCGTGTCCATCCACTCGGCCCTGGCCACGGCCACGTCGATGGAGACCCCGTGCTCGACCTCCTCCGGCGTGAAGTCGGTCACGGCGTTGCCCTCGGTTACGGAGCCCCGCCTCGAGGTCGCGCCGGCGATGTAGCAGATGGCGTCGGTGAGGGTGGTCTTGCCGCACCCGCCGTGGCCGACCAGCGCCACGTTGCGGATCTCCGACGAGGGACGCTCGGTCTTCGAGGCGGCCATGGACACCTCCTTGGTGGGAAGGCCCGCGGACCCGCCACGGCCCGCGACGGCCTGTAGGGATCGGGTCCGGCCACCGCCCAGCGACGGCCGGGGGCAG
>CAYZLN010000163.1:2648-4574 GCA_964479295.1 uncultured Gemmatimonadota bacterium | reverse complement strand
TCGGGCGGATGTCGCTCTCCGAGCAGCTCCAGAGCCAGGAGACGGCCGGCTACCGGAACCTCACCGACCCGGCCGCCGGCCGCCAGCCCCGCCAGCAGCCGCCCCGGCGGCCCCCGGCCCGCCGCCCCGCACGCCAGCAGGCGGGCGGCCAGCAGGGCGGCGAGGGCGAGGGCGAAGAGGACGAGGAGGAGGGCACCGGCGTGCTGCTGGAGGGCCCGGTGCAGATCGTCCCCGACACCCGCACCAACTCCATCCTCGTGCTCGCCAATCCGGCCGACTTCGAGACCGTCCGGGCCGCCATCGAGAAGCTCGACCGGCGGCCCCTGCAGGTGCTGATCGAGGCCCTCATCGTCGAGGTCCGAAGCGACGACCTCGAGCGCCTCGGCACCCAGGTCGACGTCCCCGCCGGGGACGACGGCGACGACGGCGACGGGGACACCGAGGACACCGGCCCCGTGAACGCCGACGTCGACGTCGGCGGCGGGCTCTCCGCCGAGGGCGACGTCTCGCTCGAGGTGCTCGGCATCGGGTCGGTGGACGCCAGCGCCGTCCTCAACCTGCTGTCCCAGTCCACCGACGCCACCATCCTCTCCCGGCCCGTCGTCATGGCCCAGAACAACGAGGAGGCCCGCATCCTCGTGGGCGACCAGCGGCCCTTCGTCCAGCTCTCCCGCGCCACCGAGGGCGGCGCCGTCGACCAGGTCGTCCAGTACCAGAACGTCGGCACCGAGCTGAGGATCCGGCCCACCATCAACCGCGACGGCTTCGTCAACCTCGAGGTGCTCCAGGAGGTCAGCAACGCCACCCAGGCCACACAGTTCAACGCCCCCGTCATCAACACCCGCGAGTCCGAGACCGACGTCCTGGCCCGCGACGGCGAGACCGTCGTCCTCGGCGGGCTCGTCGACCGCGAGACCGAGACCACCCGCTCCGGCATCCCCCTGCTCAAGGACATCCCCGTGCTGGGCGGGCTCTTCGGAAGCACCTCCGAGCGCGAGGTCGCCTCCGAGCTGTTCATCCTCCTCACCCCCCACGTCCTCCACACCGACGAGGACATGCGGCGGGTCCGCGAGCAGGTGCGCGAGACCAGCGAGCGCATCGACGAGACCCTCCCCGACCCCATCCCCATGTTCGGCACCGACTCGCTGCCCGCCCCCGACACCGTGCCCCCCGGCGAGGACGACGACTCGTCCCCGGACGACGGAGGCGACGCCGGGGAGGGCACCAGCGGCGACGGCCCGGCCGAGGGATCCGGCGAGGATGCGCCGGGACGGATCCTCGACCCCCGGGACGGCCGACCGTGAACCCGTGTCCACGGGTCTCCGCGCCCGCATGGCGCCGGGGGGCTTCCCGCATCCGGGCCACCGGCCGCGTCCAGGCCGGCGGCTTCACGCTCCTCGAGGTCATGGTCGTCCTCACGATGACGGCCCTGACGGCCGCCGTGGTCGGGCCCCGCCTCGGCGCCCTCCTCGCCCCGGGACCCCGGGCCCCGGCCGAGGAGCTGGCCGACGCGTACCAACAGGCCCGCGAGCTCGCCACGTCCCGGTCCGCGCAGGCCACGGTGACCGTCGACCCCCGGTCGGGCGCGTGGCGCCTGTTCGAGGGGACCACCGGCCGCGAAGAGACCGCGGTCGCCGGAGGAAATCTGCTGACCGACCGCCCCGAAACGCGGATCACCGGCACCGGGGGGCGGCTGGCCGTCACCCGTTTCGACGCCCGGGGCCGGGCGTGGGGCCCGGAGCTGGTCCTGCGCAGCGGCGCCGCGAGCCACCGGGTCGAAGTCGATGTCTGGACCGGAAGCATCCGGATCCGCTGAGCCGGGCCGCGCCGCTTCCGCCCCCGTCCGCCGGCGGGGAGCGGGAGCGGACGAAGCCGGCTTCACCCTCCTCGAGGCGCTGGTCGCCCTGATGGTGGTGGGGCTCGCGG
>CAYZLN010000163.1:0-2548 GCA_964479295.1 uncultured Gemmatimonadota bacterium | reverse complement strand
GCCGGCTTCACCCTCCTCGAGGCGCTGGTCGCCCTGATGGTGGTGGGGCTCGCGGTGGCCGGCTCGCTGGAGGCCGCCTCCCGGGCGCTCGCGGGCCAGCACGAGGCGACCCGACACGCCGAGGCGACGGCCCTGGCGGAGGCGCGGCTCAACCAGGCCGGGGTCCTGCCCCGGGATTCGCTCGCCGGCCTCGGGTCCGCCGGCTGGAGCCGCCTCGAGCTCGACGACCGGAGCTACCGTCGCCGGATCTCGGTCCGCAGGGCGGAGGACGTCGACCACCTGTGGCGCGTCACGACCGAGGTCGCCTGGTCCGGCGGATCGGTGGAGCTGGAGACCATCTTCTATCGCCCCCCCGCCGATCCGGCGGAAGGGAGGCTCCAATGAGGCCCTCCGGCTCCGAGCGGGGCTTCACCCTGGTGGAGATGGCGGCGGCCCTGGCCGTGACCGGGCTGGTCGTGACCGCGGGCTGGGCGGGCCTCGCCGCCCTCTCGGACGCCAGATCGGCGTCCCGCGCCTCCCAGGACCGCGCCGTGAGCGCGGCGAACGCCCGGGCCACCCTCGAGGGCTGGCTGCGGTCCGCCACGCGCCTGGTCCGGGCCGACGACCGGTCGGCGGGCGCTCATCCCCTGCACGAGCTGGTCTTCGTGACCGCCGACGGCGGCGACCTCTGGCCCGGCACGCGCCGGATCCGTCTGCGGGTGGACCTCGATCCCTCCACCCCCCACCGGGGCCTGGTCGCGACCCTCAGGAACCCGGACGACCCGGCGTCGCGGCCCGTGACGGTCGCCCTGGCGCCGGAGGCCACGGGCCTCGAGCTCACCTACCGCTTCCGCCGGGGCGGACGGTGGGTGTGGACGTCGCGGTGGCCGCGGGAGGAGAACCGCGTCCCGTCGGCGGTCCGCCTCCGGCTGGTCGAGACCGTCAGGATCGTGCTGGGGCCGGGCGCCGACGAGGACCGCGCCGACCGGGGGCTCGCCGCCCTCCACGAGCTCCCCCTCGTCGTGCCGATGCCCACGGCCTCCCGATGACCCCCCGGCCCGGCACCGCCCGGCGCGCCTCCGCCTCCGGTCCCCGCCCCGGGAACCGCGGATTCGCGCTGGCCGCGGCCCTCTGGATCCTCGTCCTGGTGGGGGCCCTGGGCGCGGCGTTCTTCACGGCCGCACAGTCCCACCGCAGGGCGGCGGCCAACAGCGTCGAGTCGGCCCGCGCCGTCTGGGCCGCCCGGGCGGGCTTCGCGCGGGCCACCGCGGAGCTCGACCGACAGCTCGGCCAACCCGGCGCCGTGGGGGGGCTGCGGACCGCCGGCGACTCCATCGTCAGATCCGTCCCCGTCGAGCTCAACGGGGTCCCGGTGGAGGCCGCCCTGCTGGACAGCCGGGCACGCGTCCACCTGAACCGCGCCGGCCGCTCCGACCTCGTCGATCTCTTCAGGGCGCTCGGGGTCCGGCGGCCCCGGGCGGAGCGACTCTCGGCCGCCCTCCTGGACTGGCGGGACCCCGACGCCCGTCCGCGGCCCGGCGGGGCCGAAGCCCGGGACTACGCGGCCCTCGGCCTTCCCGTCCGACCCCGCGACGGTCCGCTTCCCTCGGTGGACGAGCTGCGGCAGGTCCGCGGCTTCGGCGGGAGCCTCTTCGAGCGCCTGCGGCCGTACGTCACGGTCGTCGGCGACGGCCGCGTGAACGTGAACGCCGCCCCGGCCCCTGTCCTGGCGGTCCTCCCCGCCCTCGACCTCACCGCCGCCCGGGCGCTGGTGCGCGCCCGGTCCGAGGAGACCTTCGAGAACGCCCACCAGGTCTCCCGGGTCCTCCCCGGCGACGCCACCCGCCGCCTCCGCGCCCGGATGGACGCGTTCAGCGAGCAGGTGGCCTTCGGCCCCCGGTTCGGCCAGCTCGTGGTCCGCGCCGATCCCCCCGGCACGCCGGGCGCGACGACGATCCGTGCAGTGGTGGAGCTCCAGGGAGGGACCGACTGGCGGATCGTGCGGACGCGGGAGGACGGCTGAGGGGGTCCGACGGCGCGCGGCACCGGGTGAGGCGATCGGCGCGGCTCGGCCCCGGCGCCCCGCAGGACGGGGCCTCGGGGTACGCTACCGCCCCGAGGAGGAGGCCTCCTGGTCGAGCCCGTAGCGCTGCATCTTCCTGCGGAGCGTGTTCCGGTGGATCTGCAGCACCTCCGCGGCGTCGCCGAAGTGCCAGCCGTGCTCGTCGAGGACGCTCTCGATGTAGCGGCGCTCCAGCCCCTCCAGGCTGACCCCTTCCTGACAGAACTCCCGGAGGATCCGGCCGGGCTCGCTCCCCCCTGCCCTTCCGGGCGTGAGCTCCGGCAGGCTGTCGGGCTCGAGCACCTCCCCGTGGCCCATGATCACCGCGCGCTCCAGCACGTTCCTCAGCTCCCGCACGTTGCCCGGCCAGTCGTACCGGCGCAGGCGCTCGTACACCTCGCGTTCGATCCGATTCACCGGCCGGCCCGTCCGGCGCGCGAACCGCGCCACGAAGTGGTCCGTCAGGACCTTGATGTCCTCCTTGCGCTCCCGAAGAGGGGGCACCCG
>CAYZLN010000162.1:0-4607 GCA_964479295.1 uncultured Gemmatimonadota bacterium | reverse complement strand
GGCGGTTGGTGCCGGTGCGGTCGTCCAGCATGCGCTCGGGGTGCCACTGCACGCCGGCCACCCAGGCGTCGGTCCGGTCGCCCCGGTACTCCACGGCCTCGACGACGTCGTCTTCCTCCGACCACGCCACGGGCACGAGGCCGTCGGCCAGCTCGCGCAGGCCCTGGTGATGGGTGGAGTTGACCCGGACGGACTCGTCGCGGAAGACGCCCCGGAGGAGCCGCGTGCCGTCGATGCGCACCGAGTGGACGTCGCGGGAGACCATCGTGCCGGTCCGGTCGTGGTCCATCTCCGTGCGCCCGTCGCCCAGGAGGTCGCCCACGAGGCTGCCGCCGAGGGCGACGTTGAGGAGCTGCATGCCCCGGCAGATGGCGAGGATGGGGATCTCGCGGTCGAGGGCCCGCTCGGCGAGCCCGAGCTCCAGCTCGTCGCGCTCGGGCGAGACCCGGTTCGCCCCGTCCTCGAGCGCGCCGTACCGGCGGGGGTCCACGTCCTCGCCGCCGGTGAGGACGAGCCCGTCGGAGATCTCCAGCAGCCGCGCCGACGTGGCCTCCTCCTGGGCCGGGGAGACGACCACCGGCGTCCCGCCGGCGATCTCCGTGCCGCGCACGTAGCCGTTGTCGATGATGGTGCGGAGGGTGGGGCTGCCCGGGTCCTGGCGGACCTTGGCCGTCACGGCGATGAAGGGACGTTCGGCGTCAGGCGTCATCGGCACGTCCGGTTCAGGGTGCTCGGTCGTCGTCCGTCGTCCAGCGCGCGTAGGCCTCCGGGTCGACGTTCCCGCCGGAGAGCACGGCCACCGTCTCCCCCCCGGCGGGGGGCGAAACGGCGCCGTCGAGCAGCGCCGCCACCGTGGCCGCCCCGCTCGGCTCCACCACGAGGCGCCGGTCGAAGCACCATTGCAGGCCCCGCACCAGCGCGCGGTCCGGGACCGTCACCACGTCGTCCACCAGCTCGCGCACGTGGCGGAAGGTCAGCGCCCCCGGCTCCACCGGCTTCAGGCCGTCGGCGATGGTGTCGACCCGCTCGAGGGAGACGGGCTCGCCGGCCTCCAGCGAGCGGAGCATCGAGGCCGCCCCCTCCGGCTCCACCCCGACCACCCGGCAGCCCGGCTCCAGCTCGGCGAGGGCGGCGGCGTGGCCCGAGATCAGCCCGCCCCCGCCGATGGGGACGAGCACGAGCCCGGGCTCGGCCGACGCCGCCCGGCCCGCCTCGGCGGCGTCGCGGAGCTGGGCCCACGCCTCGAGCGCCGCGGTGCCCTGGCCGGCGATGATCCTCCGGTGGTCGTAGGGCGGCACCACCGTGCACCCCCGCTCGCGGGCCACCTCGCGGGCCCGCTCCCTCCGCTCGGTGGTCGTGTGCCCGGAGAAGACCACCTCGCCGCCGAGCCGACGCGTCCCCTCGACCTTCACCGCCGGGGCGTCCTCGGGCATGACGATCACCGCGTCGACCCCGAAGGCCCGGGCAGCCCGGGCCACGCCCTGCGCGTGGTTGCCCGAGGAGTAGGTGACCACCCCGCGGCGCCGCTCGTCCTCCGGCAGGAGGGCGAGGAAGTTGTACGCGCCGCGGATCTTGAACGCCCCGCCGTGCTGGAGGCTCTCGCACTTCAGCCAGACCCGCCCCCCGTCGGGCAGCTCGCCCGGCAGGAGCGGGGTCCGCAGCACCGCGTCCCGGATCCGCTCGGCCGCCTCCTCGATCTCCGCCAGCGGCACCAGCGGCTCGTCCGGGTCGGGGACGGGCTCGGGGCCGGGGTCCGTGCCGGGCGCCGCCTCCGCCGGCCCGTCACTCACCGTCGGCGGCCTCCTCCCGGGCCTCCTCCTCCACCTGCTCGGCGAGCTCCTGCACGGCCTCGGGCCCCTCGGCCACGGCGTCGTCGTCCTCCGCGACCCGGTCGACGACGCGGGCGACGTCCACCAGCTCGTCGCCGTCGTCCAGGTCGATGAGCTTGACGCCCTGGGTGTTCCGGCCGATGACCCGGATCTCCCGGGCGTGCTGCCGGTTCACGATCCCGTTGCGGGTGACGAGCATGAGCTCGTCGTCGTCGGTGACCTCCTTCACCCCGACGACCTCCCCGGTCCGGTCGGTCATCTTGAGGTTGATCAGGCCCTTTCCGCCCCGCCTCTGGACCCGGTACTCGCCGACCTCGGTCCGCTTGCCGAGCCCCTGCTCCGTGACCGTCAGGAGCGTGCCGTCGCGGCTGACGGCGACCATGCCCACCACCTTGTCGCCGTCCTCCAGGTCGATCCCCTTCACCCCCTGCGTCGCGCGGCCCATCTCCCGGACGTCGTCCTCCCGGAAGCGGATGGACATTCCGTGGCGCGTGGCGAGGATCACCTCGCGGGTGCCGTCGGTGACCTGGACCTCGATGAGCTCGTCGCCCTCGCGGACGTTGACGGCGTTGACGCCCGGGGAGCGGACGTTCGAGTACTCCGACAGCGCCGTCTTCTTGACGAGCCCGTCGCGGGTGGCGAAGAGGAGGTAGTGGTCGTCCCTGAACTCCCGGACCGGGACCATGTCGGCGATGACCTCGTCCCGGTCGATGTCGAGCAGGTTCACGATGGGGCGGCCCCGGGCGTAGCGGCCCGCCTGCGGGATCTCGTAGACCTTGAGCCAGTAGGCGTGGCCGCCCTCGGTGAAGCACATGACGTAGTCGTGGGTGGAGGCCAGGAAGAGGTGCTCCACCCAGTCCTCGTCCTTGGTGCCCATGCCCGCCACGCCCCGCCCGCCCCGCCGCTGCTGGCGGTAGACGTCCGAGGACATCCGCTTCACGTAGCCGTCCCGGCTGACCGTGATCACCATCGTCTCCTCGGCGATCAGGTCCTCGCGGGTGAAGTCCACCGGCACGTCCACGATCTGCGTCCGGCGCTCGTCGCCGTAGTCCTCGGCCACCTCCCGCAGCTCGTCCCGGACGATCCCCATGCGGCGCTCGCGGGAGTCGAGGATCTCCTCCAGCCGCTTCCGCTCGGCCCGCACCTCCCCGAGCTCCTCCTCCAGCTTCTCGATCTCCAGGCCGGTGAGGCGGCCGAGCCGCATGTTGAGGATCGCGTCGGACTGATCCTCGGAGAGGTCGAAGCGGTCGCGCAGGTCGCGCCCCGCCTGGCCGCGGTCGTCGGCGGCCCGGATGATCTCGATGACCTCGTCGATGTAGTCGACCGCGGTCTTCAGCCCCTCGAGAACGTGCTCCCGGTCCTTCGCCTTGCGCAGGTCGTACTCGCTGCGGCGGACCACCACCTCGTGGCGGTGGTCGATGAAGTGGCGGAGCATCTCCTTCAGCGGCATCACCTTCGGCTGGCCGTCGACCAGGGCCAGCAGGATCACCCCGAAGGTCGACTGGAGCTGCGTGTGCTTGTAGAGCTGGTTGAGGACGATCTGCGGGTTGGCGGCCCGCTTCAGCTCGATCACCAGGCGGATGCCGTCCCGGTCGGACTCGTCGCGCAGGTCGGCGATGTCCTCCACCTTGTCCTCCCGGACCAGGCCCGCGATCTGCTCGATGAGCCGCGTCTTGTTGACCTGGTAGGGGATCTCGGTGACCACGATGCGCTCGCCGCCCCGCTCGCGCTCCTCGACCTGCGCCCGGGCCCGCATGATCACGCGGCCGCGGCCCGTCTCGTACGCCTCGCGGATGCCGTCGGTGCCGAAGATGAAGCCGCCGGTCGGGAAGTCGGGGCCCTCGACCTCCTCCATGAGGACGTCGAGGTCGGCGTCCGGGTCCTCGATGAGGCGCTCGCAGGCCCGCACCACCTCGCGGAGGTTGTGCGGCGGGATGTTGGTGGCCATGCCGACGGCGATGCCCGAGGCCCCGTTGACCAACAGGTTCGGGAGCCGGGCCGGGAGCACGGTCGGCTCCTCGAGGCGGTCGTCGAAGTTGGGGGCGTAGTCGACGGTCTCCTTGTCGATGTCCGCCAGCATCTCCTCGGCGACCCGGGCCAGCTTGGCCTCGGTGTACCGGTAGGCGGCGGCGCTGTCCCCGTCGATCGAGCCGAAGTTGCCCTGCCCGTCGACCAGCGGGTAGCGGAGCGAGAAGTCCTGCACCATCCGCACGAGGGAGTCGTAGACGGCGGCGTCGCCGTGGGGGTGGTACTTCCCCAGCACCTCCCCCACCACGGTGGCGCTCTTCTTGTACGACGCGCCGGCCCCCAGCCCCAGGTCGTCCATGGCGTAGAGGATCCGACGGTGGACGGGCTTGAGGCCGTCCCGCACGTCGGGGAGCGCCCGCTGGACGATGACGCTCATCGAGTAGTCGATGAACGACTCGCGCATCTCGTCCTCGAGCAGCCGCGTGTCGACGCGCTCCGGTGTCTCGGCTGTGCTCATCCTCTCACGCTGACTGGGGGAGGGAGATCTCTGCGAAGCGGGCCGGAGGACAGCCGTCCGGGGGGTCCGGACCGCGTCCCGCGGGGGCCGGCGACGCGGCCCGTCCGCGCCCGTGGAACTTAAGGGTTCCTACACGCGCGGGCGAGGATCGAGCCGGGGGGGAGGGCGGTGGGCGCTTCCGGCCCCGGCCACCGGCCGGCGATCCGGCGCGGACGTCGCGACGTCGCGGGCCCACGAAGACGAAGAGGGGAGCGCCGCCCCGCGGCGGGCTCCCCTCTCGTGTGCGGACGCGG
>CAYZLN010000161.1:0-4637 GCA_964479295.1 uncultured Gemmatimonadota bacterium | reverse complement strand
CGGCAGAAGTTCTCCGTCAGCTCCCGGTGCAGCGGGCGCCGGCGGTGGGCCTCCAGCGTGACCTCCCGGCTCTCGGCGACCTCCGCCTCCACCTGCTCCCGGACGACGGCCGCGAAGTCCCTGTCCCCCACCTCGACGTTCGTCTCGAAGTTCAGGTGGAGGCTCCGGTAGTCCAGGTTGGCCGAGCCCAGCATGGCGTAGGCCCCGTCGGCCACCAGGGCCTTGGCGTGCAGGAAGGGCGGCCGCCGCTCGTAGACGCGCACCCCGGCTTCCAGCAGGTCCTCGTAGAAGGCGCGGGCGGCCTGCTCGGCGTACCAGTGGTTCCCGCGCTCCGGCACGACGAGCCGCACGTCCACGCCCCGCAGCGCCGCGTACCGCAGCGCCTGCACGATGGGCTCGTCGGGGACGAAGTAGGGCGTCACCAGGTCGAGCGACCGCCCGGCGGCGGTGATGGCGCCGAAGACGGCGTCCGCCAGCCCGCGGCCCTCCCGCTCGGGCCCGCCGGGCACCACCTGGGCCACCGCGTCCCCGACGGCCCGGGGCTTCGGGAAGTAGCGCTCCCCGAGCAGCTCCTCCGGCGGCGTGCCGGTGGCGAAGACCCAGTCCTCGACGAACTGGAGCTGGAGGTCGGAGACCGCCGGGCCCTCGATCCGGAGGTGGTAGTCGCGGATGCTCCTGTCGTCGTCCCCCAGGCTCGCGTGGGCGTCCTTGACGTTGATTCCCCCGGCGAAGCCGACCCTGCCGTCGACGACGACGATCTTCCGGTGGTTCCGGAGGTTGACCTGGAAGCGGCCCTTGAGCGGGTTGGCCTGGCTGATCGACTTCACCCGCACCCCCGCCTTGCGGGCGTGGCGGAAGAACCCGGTGAAATGGGCCATGAACGACCCGAACCGGTCGTACAGCAGCCGCACCTCCACCCCCGCCCGGGCCTTCTCCTCCAGCAGCCCGAGCAGGATCCGGCCGACGCGGCCGCGGGCGAAGATGAAAGTCTGGACGTGGATCGAGCTCTCGGCGTTCCGTATCGCCTCCAGGAGGGCCGGGTAGAACTCGTCGCCGTCCACCAGCAGCTCGGCCCGGTTGCCCCTGAGCACGCGGTTCGGATGGACCGCCGGGTCGGTGCCCCGGAAGATGTGGGCGGCCGGGTGGTCGTGGGGGTCGTCCGGGTCGAAGTGGTGGCGCCCCACCGCGTAGCGCTCGAACGTCGGGTGCATCTCGGCGCGCCGCGCCACCAGCTTCCGGACCGCGGCGCGCTCCTCGGCCCCGCGTTCCACCCGGTCCATCCCGAAGGTGAGGTAGGCCGCCGCGCCGACGTACGGGACGGTCCACACGAACCAGAGCCAGAGGACCGAGGAGACCGGCCGCTCCTTGTGCAGCAGGACGTGGTAGCTGAGGCCGACCCCCAGCGCCACGTGGAGGAGGCCGAGGAGCTCGGGACCGAACATGCCGCCCCGGCCTCAGCCGCCCGTCACGGCACGAGCCGCTCGTTGGCCGTGCCGTACTCGAAGCCCGGGGCCGGCCCGCCCGAGACGACGTGGATGCCGCCGTCCACCACCGCGGCGCCCACGCCGTGGCGGCCGGTGGGCATGGCGGGGAGCCGCTCCCAGCTCCCGGTCTCCGGGTCGAACCGCTCGGCGTCGTCGAAGACCCGGGCGTCCCCGTCCCCGAAGGCCTCGCCGCCGAAGACGTAGTAGCGCCCGTCCAGCACGGCGTTCGCCACGCCGCTCCGGCCCGTGGGGAGCGGCTCGGCCTCCGACCAGGCGTCGGCCTCCGGGTCGTACACCTCCGTGGTCGTCAGCCGCGACCGGTCGCCCACCCGGCCCGCCGTGACGACGATCCGCCCGTCCACCGCCCCGGCGCCGTGGTGGTTGCGGGGCGTGGGCATCGGCGCGCGGCGCTCCCAGGCGTCCGTCGCCGGGTCGTACACCTCGTGGGTCCCCACCGAGGCGTCCTCGTCGCTCGGGTTGTGCGCGTCGGGGTCCAGGGCGTCGGGGTCGGCCACGGTGCCGCCGATGGTGTGGATCTTCCCGTCCAGGACGGCATAGGCCAGCCCGCCGCGGGGCGTCGGCATCGGGGCGCCCTCGCTCCACTCGCCCGTCTCCGGGTCGTAGATCCAGACCTCGCCGCTCCGGGGCTCGAAGCTGTTGCCCCGGTAGCCGCCCACCAGGTAGAGCTTCCCGTCCACCCGGACCAGCCCCGCGTGGTGGGTGCCCACGGGGATCTCCCCCGCCTCCGACCAGGCGTCCTCCGCCGGGTCGTGGACCAGGAGCGTCCGGGCGGCCGGCGGCCGCTCGCCCTCCGGGTGGTCGTCGGGCGGGGCGAGGAACCCGCCGGCCAGGTAGACGCGCTCGCCGTCCGACGCCACCGAGACCTCGGTCCGGGCCTCGGGCACCGGGGCCAGCTCCTCCCACTCCGCCTGCACCTCCGGGGCCCCGTCGCCGGAGGCCGCCGACGCCTCCGTCTCCCCCTCCGGCGCCGGCTCGCCGCCCCCGCAGGCCGCCAGGGCCGGGACCGCGAGCGACAGGGCGAGGGCGAGGAGCGGGGTCGGGCGATCGCGCGTGGTGGGGTCCGTGTCCGTCGACTTCATCGAATCACCTCTCATAGCTCGCCGAGCTGCCAGAGCAGGAAGAGCAGCTCGTTCGTGGTGTCCTCCACCTGCTTCGAGACCGGCATGCCGCCCGAGTGGCCGGTCTCGGTGTCGTACATCAGCATGACGGGGCGGTCCGAGCCCGTCTCCCGCTGGAGCCGGGCCGTCATCTTCCGCGCATGGAGCGGCGCCACCCGGGTGTCGGAGTCGCCGGTGACGAAGAGGACGCCCGGGTACGCCACGTCCTCCGCCACGTTGTGGTAGGGCGAGTAGCGGAGCAGGTAGCGGAACGGGTCCTCCTCCTCGGCCGATCCGTATTCGGGCACCCAGTACTGGGCCACCAGGAACCTGTGGTAGCGGATCATGTCCAGCAGCGGGTAGGTGCAGAGCACGGCCGCGAAGTAGCTCGGCCGCTGGGTGAGGGCGGCCCCCACCAGCAGCCCGCCGTTGGAGCCCCCCGAGATCGCCAGCCTCTCCGGCCGGGTCCAGTCCTCCTCGAAGAGCCACTCGGCGGCCGAGAGGAAGTCGTCGAAGACGTTCTGCTTCTTCTCGCGCATCCCCGCCCGGTGCCACTCCTCGCCGAACTCGCCCCCGCCCCGGAGGTTGGCCACGGCGTAGACCCCGCCGCGCTCGGCCCAGAGGACGCCGGTGGCCGAGAAGCTCGGCGTCAGGCTGACGTCGAAGCCGCCGTAGCCCGTCAGCAGCACCGGCCGGTCGCCGTCCGGCCGGACGTCCTCGCGGTGGACCAGGAACATCGGCACCCGGGTGCCGTCCTTCGAGTCGTACCAGACCTGCTCCACCGCCAGGGCGTCGCTGTCCACCGGCGCGTCGACCTCCGACCAGACCGTCCGCTCGCCGGCGGAGACGTCGTACCGGTAGATCGTCGTGGGGACGTGGAAGGACTGGAAGGAGAAGAAGGCCTCGTCGGCGCCCCACCGGCCGCTGACGCCGCCCACGGTCCCGGTGGTGGGGAAGGAGATCTCGCCCTCGCGCTCGCCCTCGGGGCCGTAGATCGCGACCTCCGACTTCACGTCCCGGAGCCGGTTCACGAAGAGCTTGCCGCCGGCCAACGTCATCCCCTCGACGACGGCGTCCGACTCCGGCACGACCTCCGTCCAGTTCTCCCGCGACGGGTCGTCCATCGAGACCTTCAGGATGCGGCCGTTCGGCGCCTTCCAGTCGGTCTGCAGGTAGAGCTGGCCGTCGCCGTAGCCCGGGAAGAACTGCGCCTCCACGTCCTCGACGACCGTCCGGACGGGCCCGCCCGCCTCGAGGTCCCTGTAGTGGAGCTCCGTCTGGCTCGCCCCCGCCCCGTGGAAGACCATCAGGCCCAGGTACCGGCCGTCGGGGGTGACGAAGGGGCTGACGATCTTGTCGGGGCCGTAGTCCCGCCCGAAGACGACCTCGTCGTCCTCCACCGGGGTGCCCATCTCGTGGCGGAAGACCCGGGGGCCCTCGCCCTCGACCACCCGGGCGTAGTAGACGACGTCGGCGCCGGGCGCGATCTCGACGCCGAAGTAGCGCCCCTTGGGGAACTCGGTGCCCTCGGGCTCGCCGCTCTCGACGTCGAGGAAGCGGGGCGTGACCTCGTCCTCGCCGCCCTCGCGGACGCCGTAGGCCAGAAGCGACCCGTCCTCCGAGACCTCCATGAGCTGCACGCTCGTCTCGTGGTCGGGGTCCATCTCGTGGGGGTCCACCAGCACCCGGTCCTCGCCGTCGACCCCCTCCCGGACGTAGAGGACGTGCTGGTCCTGGTCGGCCTCGCGCTTCCGGAAGAAGTAGCGGCCGCCGCGGGCCACCGGCTGCTCGACCACGTCCACCGTGAGCAGCTCGCGGACGCGCTCCTCGACGCCCTCCCGGCCCGGCAGGCCGGCGAAGATCGAGTCGCTGTAGGCGTTCTGCTCCTCGATCCACGCCCGGGTGGCGTCGGCCTGCTTCTCCTCCAGCCAGCGGTACGGGTCGGCCAGCACGGTGCCGTGGAGGGTGTCCCGCACGGTGTCGACCCGGGTGTCGGGGGGCGGCGGCGCCTCGAGGGAGGGGGCGGCGCGGGCCG
>CAYZLN010000160.1:0-4678 GCA_964479295.1 uncultured Gemmatimonadota bacterium | reverse complement strand
CCGCCTTTCGCGACCGGCCCACGAACGACATCGTAGACGGGCCCGACGCCGCCGGGGACGCACCGTCCCCGGACGCCCGGCGCCCGGACCACGGGCCTCGAGGGGATCGTCCGGATCCCCCGCGGGGCGCACATCCGAACCACAGAGGGAGACCCGAGTGACGCCACACACCGACGGACGTCCGAGCCCCGCGCCCCGCCTCCGGCCCGCCCTCTCCCCGGTCTCCGCGGCGGCGGCTCTCGTCGCCGCGCTGCTCGCGGCGGCGGCCCTCCTCGCCGGCGGGGCCGCCCCGGCCGCGGCGCAGGCGGGGCCCGGCGGGGCCGCCGACGCGGCGGGCGACGACGACGGCCCGACCCGGCTGCTCCGCCAGCCGACGGTGAGCGACTCGCACGTCGCCTTCGCCTACGCCAACGACGTCTGGATCGTCGCCCGCGACGGCGGCGAGGCGCGGCGGCTCACCTCGCACCCGGGCACGGAGTCCCATCCGCACTTCTCGCCCGACGGCGAGCGGGTCGCCTTCTCGGCCGAGTACGCCGGCGACGAGGACGTCTACGTCGTGCCCGCCGACGGCGGCGAGCCCCGGCGTCTCACCTGGCATCCCGGCGGGGACGAGGTGCGCGGCTGGACGCCCGACGGCGAGCGCGTCCTCTTCGTCTCGGGCCGGCACAGCGCGCCGGTGCCCTACGACCGCTTCTTCACGGTCGGCCTCGAGGGCGGGCTCCCCGAGGCGATGCCCGTCCCACGGGGCTCCGCGGGCGAGTTCAGCGCCGACGGCCGGCGCTTCGCCTACCAGCCGGTGGGCCTCACCGACCAGGAGTGGCGCAACTACCGGGGCGGCCAGATTCGCCCGATCTGGGTGGTGGACACCGACGACTGGTCGCTCGAGAAGCTCCCCTTCGGCGACGCCGCCAACGTCGACCCGGTCTGGTCGGACGGGACCGTCTACTTCCTCTCCGACCGCGACCTGGCGATGAACGTGTGGGCGTACGACACCGGCGCCGGGGAGCTGCGCCAGGTCACCGACCACCGGCGCTTCGACGTGAAGAACATCGACGCCGGGGGCGGAGCGGTCGTCTACGAGCAGGGCGGCTGGATCCACCTGCTCGACCCGGCGTCCGGCGAGAGCCGCCGCCTCGAGATCACCGTCGACGGCGACTTCCCCTGGGCCCGCGAGCAGTGGAAGGACGTGGGCGACATGATCCGCACCGCCGGCGTCGGCCCCACCGGCGCCCGGGCGGTCTTCGAGGCGCGGGGCGACATCTTCACGGTCCCGGCCGAGGAGGGCGACTGGCGCAACCTGACCCGCAGCCCCGGCGCCGCCGACCGGACGCCGGCGTGGTCGCCCGACGGCGAGAGGATCGCGTGGTTCTCCGACGCCTCGGGCGAGTACCGGCTGATGATCGGCGACCCGAAGGGGCTGGAGGAGCCCACGGAGGTGGAGGTCGACGACCCGACCTTCTTCTACGACCTCGCCTGGTCGCCCGACGGGGAGAAGCTGCTCTTCACCGACGCCGACCGGCACCTCTGGGTCGTCGACGCCGGCACGGGCGAGAAGACGCTTGCCGACCAGGACAACTACACGCCCCCCGGCCGGACGATGGCCCCGGCCTGGTCGCCCGACTCCCGGTGGATCGCCTACGCCAAGCGCATGGAGAACGGCCTCCGCTCGATCTTCGTCTACTCGGTGGAGGACGACACGGCCCGGCGCGTCACCGGACGGATGGCCGACGTCCAGTTCCCCGCCTGGGACCCGGGAGGGGAGTACCTCTGGTTCGCCGGCTCGACCGACTACGCGCTCAACACCGGCTGGCTCGACATGAGCTCGTACGACCGGCCGGTGAGCCGCGGGATCTACCTGGCGATCCTCCAGGAGGGGGTGGCCTCGCCGCTGCTTCCGGAGAGCGACGAGGAGGTCGACGACGACGGGGACGGCGACGGTGACGGCGGCCGCCAGCAGGGCGCCGACGGCGGCCGGGAGGGGGACGGCGACGAGGCCCCCACCGTGGAGATCGACTTCGAGGGCCTCCAGCAGCGCACGGTGGCCCTGGACGTGTCGGAGGCCAACTACGCCGACCTGGAGGCCGGCGGCGAGGGCGTGCTCTTCTACCGTGAGCTGGAGCCCACCGGCGGGGGCTTCGCGCCGGCGCCGCTCCACCGCTACGACCTCGAGAGCCGCGAGGCGGAGGAGTTCCTGCCGGCGGTGCAGGCCTTCGACGTCTCCCACGACCACAGCAAGCTTCTCTACCAGATGGGGAACACCTGGAGCCTCGTCCCGACCCAGAAGGCGAAGCCCGGCCAGGGCGAGCTGGCCACCGACGAGCTCCGGGCCCGCGTCGACCCGCGCGAGGAGTGGCGCCAGATCTTCGACGAGGGGTGGCGCTACCAGCGGGACTACCTCTACGTGGACAACGTCCACGGGGCCGACTGGCCGCAGATCTACGAGATGTACCGGCCGTGGGTGGAGCACGTCCGCCACCGCTCCGACCTCACCTACCTTCTGGACGTCCTGGGCGGCGAGGTGTCGGTGGGCCACTCCTTCATCTTCGGCGGCGACGAGCCCGACGTGGAGGAGGTCCCCGTCGGCCTGCTCGGCGCCGACCTGGAGGTGGCCGACGGCCGCTACCGGGTCGCCGAGATCTACACCGGCGAGGCGTGGACCCCCGACCTCCAGGGGCCGCTGGCCCGGCCCGGCGTGGACGTCTCCGAGGGCGACTACCTGCTGGCGGTGGACGGCGAGGAGCTGACGCCCCCGACCAACCCGTACCGCCTGCTGGACGGCACGGCCGACCGCCAGACGGTGCTGACGGTGAACGACCGGCCCACCCCCGAGGGCGCCCGGACGGTGACGGTGGTGCCCACCGGGAGCGAGGCCGGGCTGAGGAGGATGGCCTGGGTGGAGGCGAACCGCCGGGCGGTGGACAGCCTGTCGGACGGCCGGCTGGCCTACGTCTACCTGCCCAACACGGCGCAGGCCGGCTACGAGTTCTTCAACCGCTACTTCTTCGGACAGCAGGACAGGCAGGGCGTGGTCGTCGACGAGCGCTTCAACGGCGGCGGGTCCGCGGCCGACTACATGGTGGACATCCTCGGGCGCGACCTCCGGGGCTTCTTCAACAACCCGGCCGACCCGGACAAGCCCTTCACCCTGCCCGGGTCCGGGGTCTGGGGGCCGAAGGTCATGATCATCAACGAGATGGCGGGCTCGGGCGGGGACCTGCTCCCCTACATGTTCCGCCAGTCCGACCTGGGGCCGCTGGTGGGCCGCACCACCTGGG
This sequence comes from uncultured Gemmatimonadota bacterium, assembly GCA_964479295.1. Classification (GTDB taxonomy): domain Bacteria; phylum Gemmatimonadota; class Gemmatimonadetes; order Palauibacterales; family Palauibacteraceae; genus CAYVFM01. The sequence continues at coordinate 1,403 of CAYZLN010000160.1, read as the reverse complement.
GCGGGCTCGTGGGCATCTGGGACGTGCCGCCCTTCATCGACGGCGGCCTGATGACGGCGCCCCGCGGGGGGTTCTACGACCTCCAGGGCGAGTGGGCCGTGGAGAACGAGGGGGTGGAGCCCGACGTCCGCGTCGAGCAGACCCCCCGGCGCGTCATCGACGGCCACGACCCGCAGCTCGAGCGCGCCGTCGACGAGGCGCTCCGGATGCTGCGCGAGGGCGACTGGCCGGAGATCCGGCCCCAGCCCGCGCCGCCCGAGCGGGCCGAGCGGCCGTGAGCGGGACGGAGGTCGCCACCTTCGCCGGGGGCTGCTTCTGGTGCATGGAGCCCCCGTTCGAGGGCCTGGAGGGCGTCGAGGAGGTCGTCGTCGGCTACACGGGCGGCGACGTCGACGACCCCTCCTACGAGGAGGTCTCCACCGGCCGGACGGGCCACCTGGAGGCCGCCCGAGTCACCTTCGACCCGGAGCGGATCTCGTACCGGGAGCTGCTCTGGGTCTTCTGGCGCAACGTCGACCCCACCGACCCCGGCGGGCAGTTCGCCGACCGGGGGCCCCAGTACCGCACCGCGATCTTCGTGCACGACGACGGGCAGCGGGCCGCCGCCGAGGAGAGCGAGCGGGCGCTCGAGGAGAGCGACCGGCTCGACGGGCCCGTGGCCACCGAGATCCGCGAGGCCGGCGACTTCTGGCCCGCCGAGGACGAGCACCAGGGCTTCCACGAGAAGCGCCCCGGCCGCTACCGGAGCTACCGGGCCGCCTGCGGACGGCCCGAGCGGCTCCGGGAGCTGTGGGGCGAGGAGGCGGGGAAGGGCGGCGCGCCGGCCGGGGAGGAGTAGCGGGCCGGAAAACGGGTGGCGGGCCGGCCCCGGTGCCCGGCAGGCCGGCGGCCGCCCCGACCCCCGGCGGGGCTCAGCCTCCCCCCAGCTCCGAGGTGCAGGCCGGGCAGCGCGTCGCCTCCGGGTGGACCGCGGTCCGGCACCGGGGGCAGGTCGCCGGCTCGGGGCCCGCCGCCGGGGCCTCGGCGTGGCGCTCCCGCAGCCGGTTGTACTGCCGCACCAGCAGGAAGAGGACGGCGGCCACGATGAGGAACGACAGCAGGTTGTTGAGGAACATCCCGTAGTTGACGGTGGCCGCGCCGGCCTGCGTGGCCTCGGCCAGCGACGCGTACTCGCCGCCGGAGAGGTTCAGGTAGAGCTCCGAGAAGTCGACCCCGCCGGTGAGCATGCCGACGGGGGGCATCAGCACGTCCTTGACGAAGGAGTTCACCACGGTGCCGAAGGCGGCGCCGATGACGATCCCGACGGCGAGGTCGAAGACGTTGCCGCGGGCCACGAACTTCTTGAATTCCTGCCAGAGCTCCATTCGGGGCCTCCGTGTCGTCTCGAGGGAAGAGGTGGACGC
>CAYZLN010000159.1:0-4707 GCA_964479295.1 uncultured Gemmatimonadota bacterium | reverse complement strand
GCCGTCAGAGCCGCGCCAGGACCCTCCGCCACAGCAGCGCCAGGACGACGGCCGAGACGCCGATCCAGAGGACGCCCCAGACCACGCCGGGCACGCCGGTGAGGTCGGCCAGCGCCGCGGCGTCCGACTCCAGGCCGGGGCGGTCGAGCACGTCGCTCTTGACGTCGAGCACCGCGTAGAGGCAGCTCGTCGTCCCGAGCACGCCCAGGACGGCCACCCGCCCCCGCCGCCCGAGCCGTGCCGCCGCCCCGGCCAGCGCCACGCCGGCCCCCAGGCCCAGGACGACGGCCAGGGGACGGCGGACCCAGGCGACGGTCGTCCCGACCAGCAGGAGGCCGAGCGCACCCAGCACCCACCGGCCGTGGGCCGCCCGCGCCGTGGCGGCCCAGAGGAGGGCCGCCCCGAACCCGAGGCTGCCCAGGTAGCCGGCCGACAGGGTCACGAAGGCGTCGCCGCCGGGGCACTCGCACCACCCCGCCTGGCCGGCCGTCACGGCGATCTCCCGGATCTCCCCGCCCGTGGCCACCGCCGCCAGCCCGTGGCTCACCTCGTGGAAGAGCACCACCAGGAGCTTCAGGGGATAGAGCAGGACCGTGTCCCACAGCAGCCAGAGCGCGACCAGGCCCGCCGCGACCCCGGCGATCCGCGCCAGCCGGCGCGTCACAGCAGCGCGGCCAGGCCCAGGGCGCAGACGACGATCCCGGCCAGGGCGGCGAAGGGGGGCTCCCGGTCGAAGCGGGCGCGGCAGACGGCGAAGACGGCGAGGAAGAGGGCCAGGGCCCCGTAGACGGCCGAGAGCAGCGACTCCCACAGGTCGCTCTCGTTGATCAGCAGCACGGCCGCGCCCGTCGCCGCCGCGGCCAGGAAGAGGGTGTTCTCGTCCATGGCCTCGGGCAGCCGCACCCGGCGGGTGGCCGGCAGCTTCCCGGCCAGCGCCGCCGGCACGATCAGGGCCGTCTCGGCCGCCAGGGCGCCCAGCCACCAGCTCCGCGCGCCCCCCGGGGCGGCGAGCGCGTCCGTCGCCGCCGCGAAGACCAGCGAGGTGACCGAGACGGCCCCCAGCAGGTAGATGCCCGACGCCACGATCCGGCCGGAGACCTTGTTCGCGTGGTAGACCCCGGGCTCGTCCCTGAGCAGACGGAGCTCCCGTATCGCCTCGAGGGGCCAGCGCCGGACCTCGGGCGGGGGCCACTCCCCGGCCCGGGCCCGCGCCTCGACCCGGGCCGCCACCTCCCGGGCCCGCCGGCCGTCCTCCGGATCGACGGCACCCTCGTCCTCGGCCCGCCGGAGCTCGTCGCGGTCCAGCACCCGCGGCTCCCCCGGCCGGTCCGCCGGCTGCCACACGTCGAGGAAGAGGTCGGTGATCTCCCACTCGCCGTCCCCGAGCCGCGGCGGCAGGATCACGTTGGTGTAGTGGCCGAGGAGGCCGCCGTCCGGGGCGTGGAAGGCGGCCACCTCGTACCGGCGGCCCGGGAAGGTGTACCAGAGCAGACGGGCGCCCGGCCCGAGGCTCACCCCCTCGGCCACCTCCCGGACGCCCGAGCCCGCCGGCCGGCGCAGGAGGGTGATCTTCAGGTCGGGGCCGTCGTGGAGCAGCTCCTGGCGGTGCCGCCGGACCCCGCCCGACGGCCGGCGGTAGAGCACCTCCACCCGGGGCGGCGCCTCCCCCCGGCCGCCCCGGGAGAGGCGGGGCTCAGAGGAAGTCAGGGTCGGTGAACGTCCGCCCCTCGTCCGCCAGGGAGGCGAGCAGCGGGGCCGGACGGAACCGGGGGCCGAGCCGCTCCCGGAACGACTCCAGGCCCTCGACGACGGTCTCCAGGCCCTCGGCGTCCGCCCACCGGAGGACGCCGCCGCGGTAGGGCGGGAAGCCGGTCCCCATGACCATCGCGAGGTCGACGTCGCCCGGGCCCGACGCCACCCGGTCCTCCAGCGCGTGGGCCGCCTCGTTGACCATGAGGTAGAGGCATCGCCGCCGGATCTCCCCGGCGTCCGGCGGCGGCGACTCCGGCTCGGGGAGCATCTCGCCCAGGTGGGGGTCGGGGCCCTTCTCCTCGCCGTCCTCGTAGACGTAGAAGCCCAGCCCGCCCTTCTTCCCCAGCCGCCCGTCGTCGACGAGCCGCCCGACGACCGGGGACGGCTCCATGCGCTCGCCGAAGGCGTCCACCATCTGGTCGCTCACGTGGTGCGCCACGTCCAGGCCCACCTCGTCCAGCAGCCGGCAGGGCCCCATGGGCATGCCGAAGTCCGACACGGCCCGGTCGACCGCCGCGACGTCGGCGCCCTCCTCCAGCAGGTACCCCGCCTCGTTCAGGTACGGCGCCAGCACGCGGTTCACGAGGAAGCCCGGGGCGTCCCGGACGAGCACCGGGTTCTTCCCCATGTCCGAGGCGAAGCCCAGGGCGGTGGCCAGCGCCCCGTCGGCGGAGGCCTCCCCCCGCACGACCTCCACCAGGGGCATCTTGTGGACGGGGTTGAAGAAGTGGAGCCCCACGACCCGCTCGGGGCGGTCGGCCGCCTCGGCCAGCTCCGTGACCGAGAGCGAGGAGGTGTTGGTGGCGAAGACCGCGTCCTCGGGGATCGCCTCCTCCGCCTCCCGGAGCACCTGCTTCTTCACCGGCATCTCCTCGACGACCGCCTCGATCACCAGGTCGACGTCCCGCAGCTCGTCGTAGGAGAGGGTGCCGTCGATCAGCGCGAACTTGAGGCCCGCCTCCTCCTCGTCGACGACGCCCTTCCGGGCCGCCTTCTCGAGCAGCTCCCGGGCGTGGCGGAGCCCCTCCTCCAGCGCCTCCTGGTCGATGTCCTTGAGGGCCACCGGGACGTCGTTCGCCGCGGCGAGCTCGGCGATGGCGCCCCCCATGACGCCGGCGCCCAGCACGCCGAGCTTCCCCACCTCGTCCCTCTGCTCCATCACCTCCTCGGGCAGGGCCTTCTCGGCCTCCCGGCCGAGGAGGAAGATCCGGGTGAGGTTCCGGGACTCCGGGGTGACCAGCAGCTCGCCCAGCGCCCGGGCCTCCACGTCCAGGGCGTCGTCGAGCGGCATCTCGCAGGTCTGCTCCATCACGTCCAGGGCCCGGAGCGGGGCCGGGTAGTTGCCCTCGGTGCGCTTGCGCGTCCGGCGGCGGGCGATCCAGAAGAGCAGCGACCGGCCCAGGGGGGTGTCCTCGAGCAGCCGCTCCGGGAGCGACTTCTCGTAGCCGCCCCCCTCGACCTCGCCGGACAGGACGTCGTCGACGAACCCCTCGGCGCGGTCGTCGAAGGCGTCGGCGTCGACCACCCGGTCGACGAGCCCCATGTGCCGGGCGCGCGAGGCGGAAACCGAACGGCCCTGGAGGATCACGCTCATGGCGTTGCGGAGCCCGCAGAGCCTCGGGAGGCGGACGGTGCCCCCGAAGCCCGGCAGGATGCCCAGCTTCACCTCGGGCAGGCCGATCTCGGTCGCCCCGCCGTCGGACGCGACGCGGTAGTCGCAGGCCAGAAGCATCTCGGTGCCGCCGCCCAGGCACCTCCCGTGGACGGCGGCGACGGTGGGGACGTTGAGGCGGTCGAGGCGGCGGAAGATCCGCTGGCCCTCCCGCGAGGCCTCCGTCGCCTCCTCGCGGTCGCGGACCTCGGCGATCTCCCGCACGTCCGCGCCGGCCACGAAGCTGTCGTCCTTCCCGCTCCGCAGCACGACCGCCACGATCTTGCCGGTGGCGATGCGGGACTCCAGCTCGCCCAGGAGCTCGTCCAGCTCCTCCATGACGGAGCCGGAGAGGAGGTTCACCCCGGAGTCGGGCTGGTCGAGGGTGAGCCAGGCGACCCCCTCGCCGTCCACCTCGAGGGTGAAGCTCGCGGTGCTCTCGAGCTCCGTCACGGCCGCCCGCCGGGCTCCTCGGGGGCCGCCTGGCGGCCGGCGGGGGTCACATCTGCAGCCGGATCTCGGCGTTCTCCCGGTTCAGCACCAGCGTGTCGCCCTGGCCGGGCACCACGGGGACGTTCCAGTACAGCTCCTCGTACGGGCCCGGCGTCGTGCGCGTGAAGGCCCACCATTCGCCGGCGGGCAGGTTCACCGTCGCGTAGCCGTCGGCGCCGGTCGTGTCCCGGGGGATCTCGTTCGGATCGACGCCCCGCTCCTCGAGGATGCTGTCGGTGATCGGCACGTAGTCCCGGAAGGCCTCCTCCTCCCAGGACTGGATGACCGCCCGGAGCGAGTCCTGGCGGTCGACCGTCGCGGTCTGGAGGCTGTCGAAGCGCTCGAAGGAGCTGTTCTTCTCCGCGTCGAGCTGGATGACGCGCCCCTCGAGCTGGTCGAACTGGTCGAAGAGCTCCAGGTACTCCTTGCTCGTCCGGTCCAGCCCGTCCATCTGGCTCCGCAGGCTCTTGAGGCTGTCCCGCAGCTCGGACCACTGCTGCTCGGCCTGGCGCCACTGGCGACGGGCCTCGACGACCTCGTCGATCGCCGCCTGCAGCTCCTCCGACGGCTCGGGCTCGGGGTCCTCGGCCCGGGCGGTGAGCTCGTCGAAGAGGGAGTCGCGGTCGTAAGGGACGAAGGTGACCTCGGCGTCCTCCACCGGCGTGGCTTCCTCGTCCTCGGTGCTGCTGCTCATGACCCGGACGGTCACCTCCCCGCCGCCGCAGGCGGCCAGCAGGGGGGTGACGGCGACGAGGGCGGCGAGGGCGAGGGATCGGAACCGCATGGAAGCCCCTGTCCACGGGTGATCGGCT
>CAYZLN010000158.1:1772-4708 GCA_964479295.1 uncultured Gemmatimonadota bacterium | reverse complement strand
GTACCTCGACCCCAACGCCGTCCTCCTCGACGGCGAGAACGCCGTCCTCGACGCCGCCGTCCTCCTCGCCGCGGCGTTCGCGCTCCTGGCGCTCGCGGTCGTCCTCTTCCGGCGCACGGCCATCGAGTGAGGCCGGCCGACGCCGGACCCCGGGGGGGCCGCGGCCGGGGGTCGCCCCGATCGAGGGCCCGCGGCTCACGGCCGGTTGCTCTCCCGGGCCCACGCCACGGCGTCGGCCAGGGCGTCCGGGAGGGACGAGTTGAAGGTCATCCGCTCGCCCGTCCGGGGGTGGAGCAGCGAGAGCCGGGCGGCGTGCAGGAAGAGGCGCCCGGCCCGGCGGGCCAGCTCCTCGGCCCAGCGTCCCCCCTCCCCCATGAAGCCCTCCTCCCAGCCCGGCGCGTAGACGTCGTCCTTCACGACGGGGTGGCCCAGGTCGTGGAGGTGGACGCGGATCTGGTGGGTGCGGCCGGTGTCGAGCTTCACGGCCCAGAGCTCGGCCGACATCCAGCTCTCCAGACGCTTCAGGTGGGTGACCGCCCGCTTGCCCCCCTCCACCACCGCCTGCTTCGTGCGGTGCTTCGGGTGCCGGCCCACCGGCCGGTCGACGGTCAGGGTGTCGCCGTCGAGGTCGTCGATCCGGCCCCACGCGGCGGCGACGTAGCCCCGCTCCACCTCGCGCTCGGAGAGCGCCCGGGCCAGCTCCCGGTGGGCCGCCTCGGTCTTCGCCACCACCAGCAGGCCGCTGGTCTCCTTGTCCAGGCGGTGGACGATGCCCGGCCGTGTGTCGCCGCCGATGCGGGAGAGGCGGTCGACCCGGGCCAGCAGCGCGTTCACCATGGTGCCGTCGGGGTGGCCCGGGGCGGGGTGGACGACCATCCCCGAGGGCTTGTCCACGACGACGAGGTCGTCGTCCTCGTGGACGACCTCCAGGGGCAGCTCCCCCTGGGGCTCCAGCGACGGCTCGGGGCGGGGCGGGATCTCCACCTCCACGACGTCGCCGGCCTCCGGCTCGTCGCTCTTCTTCGGCACGCGGCCGGCCACCGTCACCCGGCCGTCGGCGATGAGGTCCTGGATGCGGGAGCGGCTCTCCTCGAGGCGCCGGGCCAGCCACTTGTCCACCCGCTCGCCGGCGTCGTCGTCGAGGCGGAAGCGCTCGGTGCGGACCTCCGGGCCGCCGTCGGGGGCGTCGTCGTCCGCGGGGCGTCCCGTCCGGTCAGCCCCCCCGCTCTCGGGCGCGCTCACGGCGCTCCTCCCGGTAGATGGAGACGATCATCAGCACGGCCCCGACGCTGACGGCCATGTCGGCCACGTTGAAGACGGGCCAGCGGAGGCCGCCGAGGCCGACGTCCAGGAAGTCGACCACCCCGCGCTCGTAGCGGATGCGGTCGACGATGTTTCCCAGCGCCCCGCCCGTCGCCAGGGCCACGGCGAAGAGCCGGAGGCGGTCGCTGACCGGGGTGACCCGGTAGAGCCACACCAGCACCCCCAGCGCCAGCAGGGAGAGCACGAGGAAGAAGACGCGGGAGCCGTCGCCGATGTTGATGCCGAAGGCGGCGCCGGGGTTGTGGGTGTAGGTGAAGCGGACGACGTCGCCGACCACCTCGACGGTCTGGTAGAGGGCCATCGTCGAGGTCACCCAGGCCTTGGTGAGCAGGTCCGTCACGAGGACGGCCCCGGCCACCGAGACCATCAGGGGGAGCTTGTCGACGCCGCGGCTCACGGCGTCGGCGCCCGGCCCCTCGGCGCGGCCGTCGGCCAGCGACCCGGCCTCACCTCCCGACACCGCTCTCCTCTTCCTGCTTGCACCGGATGCAGAAGCGGGTGTGCGGGACGGCGTCCAGCCGCTCGAAGACGATCTCCTCGCCGCACTCCTGGCAGACGCCGAACTCCTCCGGCGTCTGGTACAGCCGCCGCAGCGCCTGGTCCAGGTGGTAGAGGTAGCGGCCCTCCTTGCTGGCGAAATGGAAGGCCTTCTCGCGCTCCATGGCGTCGGTGCCCTGGTCGGCCATGTGGAAGCTGTAGGCCGAGAGGTCGCCGTCGGAGCCCATGGGGGTCTCGGCGAACGACTCGTCGTAGTAGCCCAGCTCCTTGAGCGCGCCGGCCCGCTCCTCGAGCAGCCGCTCCTCCAGGTGCTCCCGCTGTTCCTCGTCCATCGGGTCGTTCCTTCCCGTCCCTGATCGGGTTCCCGGCCGGCGACCGCGCGGGGACGGAACGCGGATCAGCCTGTCGGAGCCCCGGACCGCCGGAGCGCGATCCGGGCGTGATGACCTTCTATCTCCACGTCCTCGGAGTGTTCCGCCTCCCCGAGCGACGGGACCCGGCCGGTCGGATGGGGCGCGTCCGCGCCCCGGCCCCCGCCGCGGGGCTCCTCCTCGCCGCCCACCCGCAGCCGGGCGCGTCCGTCCTCGAGCGCGAGGGTCTCCCCGGCGATGTAGTCCCGGTGCTCGGCGGCCGCGCGCTCGACCGGCTCGTCCCCCGCCACGGAGAGCTCGATGCGATCGGAGACCTCGAGGCCGGCGTCCCGCCGCAGGCGCTGGACCCGGTTCACCAGCTCGCGCGCCAGCCCCTCCCGCCGGAGGTCCTCGTCGAGGGACGGGTCCAGCGCCGCCAGGTAGCCCCCGCGGCCGTCCACGGCCAGGTCGCCCCGGGCCTCCTCCAGGATCTCCACCTCGTCGGGGCCCACCTCGGCCTCCCCGCCGGGCCAGCTCACCCGCACGGGCTGGCCGTCGCGCAGGCGGCCGGCCGCCTCCCCGCCCAGCCCCTCGACCGCCTCCGCCACGTCGGGGGTGTCCTCCCCGAAGCGGGGCCCGAGCGCGCTGAAGTCGGGCTTCACCCGGAGCCGGACCACCTCGTCGCTCTCGTCGAGGAACTCGACCTCCTTGACGTTGACCTCCCGGCGCAGCTCCTCGACGACGCCCGGGCGCAGGCTCCGCCCC
>CAYZLN010000158.1:0-1672 GCA_964479295.1 uncultured Gemmatimonadota bacterium | reverse complement strand
CTCCGGTCCTCGTCCGGGCGGGTCGCCCAGAAGCGGTCGCGGTTGCGGCGCACGTACCAGTTGGAGAGCTCGTCGACCACGAAGGCCTGGATCCGGCGGGCGGCCCGCGTCGGGTCGTAGCCGTCGAGGTCGCCGCGGACGGCCTCCGCCAGGGAGTCGAGGCGGCTGAGCAGCCACCGGTCCGTCTCGGGCCGCTCGGAGGCGGGGCGGGCGGGGACGCGGCCCCCGGGCCCCTCGCCCCCGACGTCGCCGGCCGGCCCCGCGCCCTCTGTGTCGCCCTCCCCGCCGCCCGCCGACGGCGCGTCGCCGTCGCCGGCCTCCACGCCGCGCCGGGCCGGCACCGAGCCGGGGCCGCCGTCGGCGCCGGGGCGCCAGCCCTCGAGGTTCGCGTACAGCGCGAAGAACCGGTAGGTGTTGCGGAGGGTGTCGAAGAGCTTCCGGCCCACCTCCTCCAGCCCCTCCGGGTCCCACCGCTTCGGCAGCCAGGGGTTGCTGGCGGAGACCAGGAAGAACCGGATGGCGTCGGCCCCGTGCTCGTCGACGGCCTCCCAGGGGTCGACCGTGTTCCCCTTGGACTTGGACATCTTCTGGCCCTCGGCGTCCAGGATCAGGTCGTTCACCACCACCGCCCGGTAGGCCGGCCGGTCGAAGAGAAGCGTGGAGAGGGCCAGCAGCGAGTAGAACCACCCGCGGGTCTGGTCCACGCCCTCGGCGATGAAGTCGGCCGGGTAGTGCGTCCGGAAGGCCTCCTCGTCCTCGAACGGGTAGTGCCACTGGGCGAAGGGCATGGACCCCGAGTCGAACCAGGCGTCGGCCACCTGGGGCACCCGCTCCATCGTGCCCCCGCACCCGTCCTCGGGGCAGGGCCACGCGTACCGGTCGATCTCCGGGCGGTGGGGGTCGAAGCCCTCCTCCAGCCCCCCGGCCCGCTCGGCCAGCTCGTCGAACGAGCCCAGCACCTCGCGGTGCTCCTCGTCGGCGTCGCACTCCCAGACGGGAAGCGGCGTGCCCCAGTACCGGTCGCGGGAGAGGGCCCAGTCGACGTTGTTCTCCAGCCACTCCCCCATCCGGCCCTCGCCGATCTCCTCGGGGTGCCAGTCGACCGAGGCGTTGTGCTCGAGCAGCCGGTCCTTCACCGCCGTGGTGCGGATGTACCACGAGTCCCGCGCCATGTAGAGCAGCGGCTCGTCGCAGCGCCAGCAGTGGGGGTAGCTGTGGCTGTACTGCTCGGAACGGTAGAGGAGCCCCGCCTCCTCCAGGTGCTCGACGATCCTCCGCTCCGTGTCCGGGGCGTTCACCCGCATGCCCTCCAGCCCCGCCGGAACCCCCTCGAGGAACCGGCCGTCGGGGCCGACGGTGTGCTGCATGGGCAGGCCGGCCTCCTCGCCGAGCCGGAAGTCGTCCTCGCCGTACATGACGGCCGTGTGGACGACCCCGGTGCCCTCGTCGGTGGTGACGAAGTCGGCGGGCAGCACCGTCCACGCGGTCCCGTGGCCGGCGGCGTCGACCGCCCCCTCGAAGGGCGGACGGTAGCTCCGGCCCACCAGCTCGGCGCCGGGGATCGTCTCGAGCACCTCGACCTCGTCCCGCAGCACCTCGTCCATCCGCTCCCGGGCCACGATCAGGACGTCGCCGGGCTCGGCCCCGGTCGCGGCGGCCGCGTCGCCGGCTT
>CAYZLN010000157.1:2047-4711 GCA_964479295.1 uncultured Gemmatimonadota bacterium | reverse complement strand
AGCCGGGACCGGGGGTTCGCCCGGATCCCCTCCTTCGTCAGGCGCGTCAGCTCGTCCACGATCGACAGGTAGTCGCCGCGGCCGGGCCGCTCGGAGCGCTCCAGCTCGCGCTTCACCAGCAGAGCGTAGAGCGCGCCCACGATCGAGCCGCCCGAGACCGCCGAGACCACCTCGACCCGGCGGAGCAGGTCGAGCTCGGCCAGCCGCCGCAGCACGCCCAGGTGGTAGAGCGACGCCCGGAAGCCGCCGCCCGAGAGGGCGAGCCCCAGCTTCCGGCGGGGCGCGTCCGGGCCGCTCTGCACGCGGTCAGTTCTCCAGCAGCAGCCGGCCGAGCAGCGGCTCGTGGTCGCTGGCCGACGTGATCCCGTCCGGGCCGTCGGCGGGCGGGAACTCGGCGTTGAGGTGGACGACGTCCAGCTCCGCGCCGCCCCGAAGGCTCCCGGTCACGAAGAAGTGGTCGAGGGCCTGGGCGTTGCCCTCGAAGACGTAGGTGTGGCGGTCGCCGGCCGGCACCGACCGCTGGAGGTTCTCGAGCACCGCCCCGTCGCCCTCGCCGGGCAACATCTCGGTCAGGTCGTCGGTGAACTCGAAGGTGTTGAAGTCGCCGACGACGGCGACGCGGGCGTCCGGGTCCTCCCCGAGCCGGGCCTCGACCCAGGCGTGGACGGCCCGGCTCTGCGCCTCCCGCTCGGCCTCGCCCTCCTGCCGGAACGGCTGGACGGCGCCGAAGATCGGGGTCGAGCCGGCGCGCGAGGAGAAGTGGACGTTCACCACCGTGAGCCGGCGCCCGTCGAGCTCGAAGGTGGCCACCAGCGGGTCGCGGCCGTCCTCGAAGGCGTCCGGCTCCGGGGCGCCGGCCGCCGCCAGCGCCTCCGAATCCAGCGACCGGTGGCTCACCCGCTCGACCCGGGCCGGGTTCCAGAGGAAGGCGTTCCGGATGTTGCCCCCCGGGACGCCGCCGGACGAGTTGGGCTCCGGGGCCACGTCGACGAAGTCGTAGGCGGGGCCCCCGGCCGCGGCCACCGCGTCGGCCAGGGCCTCGAGCGTGGCCGTGGCGTCGGTCTCCGGGTCGTCGGCGCCGCCGCGGGTGCCGTTGCCGTCCTGGATCTCCTGGAGGGCGACGACGTCGGGCCCGCCCAGCCGGCCGGCGATCTGCGCGCCCAGGCGGGCGCGGCGGTCGGCGGTGGCGGGCAGGGGGTTCAGGTTCTCGACGTTGTAGACGCCCACCGTCACCCGGTCGGCGGTGCCCTCGAGGGAGGAGGACCCGGGCTCGAGCCCCCCGGGCTCCACGCCGCCGGCGGCCGTGGCCCTCACCTCGAAGCTCCCGAAGCTGTAGCCCACGACGCCGGTCACGTCCCCCAGGCCGTCGCCCACCGCCAGCTCCGGGGGCGACGCCGGGTAGAGGCCGTCCTCGAAGCTGAGCCGGACCCGCTCGGGGTTCTGGTCGCCGCGGTTCTCCGGGTGGGGCTGCAGCAGGAGCACGCCCCGGTCGGTCAGGGCGTCGTCGGGCGTCACGTGGGCGCCGTCCTCGACCAGCGCCCACACCTCGACGTCGTCGTCGAAGTCACGGGTCGGGGAGACCGCGACCGGCGCCTCCACCGTCACCCGCATCCCCTCCAGCGACTCCCAGAAGTCCAGCCCCTCCGCCGCCGGCTCGAGGGGGACGTCGCGGGCCGCGTCGGGCTCGCGGAGGTCCACCGGGAGCTCGTCCTCGCCGATCAGCTCCACCTCCGGCGGGACGCGGCCCTCCGAGCCCAGCACGACGGGGTCCGGGAGCTCGCCCCCCTCCTCCAGCACCTCCACGCTGGACGCCTCGAGGGTGGTCACCGGGAGGTTGACCGTCTCCTCGCCGCCGGGCACCGGCTCCGCCACCCGGCCCGTCACGCGCACGCGGGCCCTGACGTCGGGGACGGACCCCGAGCTCACGAGGACGGCGTCGGAGGTGGCCTCGCGGCCGTCGCCCTCCGGATCCTCGAGGTGGAAGCCCTCGGGAGCGGGCGCGGTGACCACCCCCTCGGCGACCACCTCCTCCCCGAGCATCGGCGACTGGTGCGTCGTCCCCTGGATCTCCGGGATCGTCGCTTCCGGCGGGGCGTCGTCGCCAGGGCCCGGGCCCTCGGTCGGCGTCGAGGTCCCGCAGCCGACGGCGAGGAGGGCCGCGGCGGCGAGCCAGAGCCGCCCGCTCAGGTCAGCGCCTCCTCCTGGCGCGCGTCCAGAGCGGCGGCCCCCGGCCCGGCCAGCACGAGCGTCAGCAGCCCGGCGATCAGCAGGACGTTGAACTCGGCGCCGCCCGTGCCGGGCCCGATCACGTACCAGCCGGCGGAGAGGTGGACCAGGAAGATCCCCATCAGCATGTGAAAGCTGAGGAGGAGGGAGAAGGCCGTCACCAGGAACCCGGCGATGAGCGCCAGCCCGCCGCCCACCTCGAGCAGCGTGACGACCCACGCCATGATCCCGGCCAGCGGCACCCCCATCTCGCCGAGCATGCCCTCGAATCCGCCGACGCCGCCCATGATCTTCGGCAGCCCGTGGGTCAAAAAGATCACGCCCAGCGTCACGCGAAGGATCGCCAGTCCCACCTCGGGGTTGGGCCCTCTGTTCATGGTCGCTCTCCTGTTCCGGGTCGAGGAGTGTGCTCGCGCTCGCTCCGATCCGTCCCTGCGC
>CAYZLN010000157.1:0-1947 GCA_964479295.1 uncultured Gemmatimonadota bacterium | reverse complement strand
ACGAAGTCCACCGACATCGGCTTCCTCTTCGGCGCCGGGCTGGACTTCCCCGCCGGGCCGGGCGCGTTCACGGTTGACGCGCGCTTCGACCTGGGCCTCAGCGACATCAACGACATCGAGGCCTCCACCCAGGAGCTCAAGAACCGAAACTTCCAGGCGACGGCCGGCTACGTCATCTCGCTGCCGTAACGTCTGCGCCCGCGCCGGCCCGCCGGGTCCCCCCGGCGGACGGTCGGGCGACACGGAATCGGCCGGAGCTCGCTCCGGCGGAACAGCGTCGAGCCGGTCCCTCCCGGGGCCGGCTCGTCGTGTTTTGGGACGGCGCTGCGGGCGGTCGCCGCGCCCGGCCCTACTCGCCGCCGACCGCCGTGCCCCCGGTCCGCCGCGGATCGGCCGCGGTCGTGAAGCCCGCGGTCGGCGACCGGGCCGCCACCTCGACGCCGCCGAAGTACATGGAGGGCTCGGGGAAGCGACGGAGCTCCAGGGGGCGTCCGTCCCGGCCCGCCGCCCCCTCGAGGGCGTCGGTCGGGACCCCGGGCTCGTAGGCGACGTCGGTGGCCTCGGGCCCGGGGTCGGCGTGGACGCGGGGGTGGGCCACGGCCTCCCGCAGCGGCCTCCCGAGCCGGACGTGGTCGAGCAGCACCTGCAGCACGGCGGTGGGGATGCGCTCGGCGCCCGGCGAGCCCACGGCGAGCCGCTCCCCGTCGGGGCCTTCGGCGACGGTGGGCGTCATGTTGGAGGGGAGCCGGGTGCCGGGCTCCCGCGAGTGGAAGCCCCGGGGGTTCAGCTCCTGCTCGCCCAGGCAGTTGTTGAGCCACATCCCCGTGCCCGGCGGCATCACCCCCGAGCCGTAGCCGTCCGACAGGGTCACCGAGCAGACGGTGCCCTCGTCGTCGACGGCTGAGGTGTGGAGCGTGGCGGACGACCCCCGCCCGCCGCCGTCGGCCCGGTCGCGGGCCAGGAGCATCTCCGCCACGGCGGCCGGGTCGTCGGTGACCTCGACGTGCTCCCGCTGGAGGCCGAGCACCGTCTCCTGGACGCGCACCAGGTGGAGGACGTCCTCGGCCGTCCAGGCCCCGCCCCGGGGGCGGTCGGCGCAGAGCTCGAGCATCGCGGCCAGGGTCGCCCCGCCCAGCGCGGGGGGGGGGTTGGTCGCCACCCGCCACCCGTCGAGGGCGGCCTCCAGGGGCTCGCGCTCCGCCGGCTCGTAGGCGGCCAGGTCGTCCAGGGTCAGGACCCCGCCGCCCTCCTGCACGTGGTCGGCGACGCGCCGGCCCAGCTCCCCCCCGTAGAGGAGGCCGACGCCCTCCTCGGCCAGCGCCCGGAGCGTCTCCGCCAGGTGCGGGACGCGGACGGTGCCGCCGGCGTCCTTCAGACCGCCCGACCCGTCGCCCAGCGCCGCGCGGCTCCTGGCGTCGCGGGCGTAGATGGGCTCGAAGGCGTGGAGGAGGAAGGCGTGGCAGGAGGGGGGCAGGGGGAAGCCCTCCCGCGCCCGTGCCTCCGCCGGCTCGAGGAGGGCGCTCCAGGAGAGCTCCCCGTGCCGCTCGGCCGCCCGCGAGCAGGCGGCCAGAAGCCCCGGCGTCGCCACCGAGCCCGGCCCGACCACGGTGGTGAGGCCGCCGCCGTACTCCATCTCGGCCCGCACGCCCCCGTCGCCGAAGCGGTCGGCGGGAAGCCCCCGGCCCGGCATCTCCAGCCCGCCCTCGATCGTCACGGGCTCGCCGTCGGCCGGCCAGATCGTCACGAACCCTCCGCCCCCGAGGGAGCACATGCCGGGGTGGGTGACCACCGCCGTCAGGGAGGCGGCCAGGGCGGCGTCGACGGCGTTGCCGCCCCGATCGGCGATGCGCGCCCCGACGTCGGCGGCGTCCTGGGAGACACAGGCGAGGGCCGTGCGGGGCATGGGCGCCTCCGGTCCCGTCAGCGCCCGGCCAGCGCCGCCGGATC
>CAYZLN010000156.1:0-4718 GCA_964479295.1 uncultured Gemmatimonadota bacterium | reverse complement strand
GAGAGGGCCTGGAAGGCCACGAACTCGTTCGCCACCATCTTGATGCCGAAGAGGCTGCCCACCTCCACGGCGTCCGACCACGGGACGCCGATGACCCACGCCACCGGCGAGAAGACCCACCCGAAGATCTTCTGGAGCGGCTCCTCGGTGAGCACCTCGATCCCCAGGTGGCCGGCGCCCCACGCGATCATCCCGTTCCCCAGGGCGATGAGCGCCAGGAACGCCAGCAGCATGGCGCCGACGTTGAGCGCCAGGCGCAGGCCGTCGGCGGCCCCGCCGGCGGCCGCGTCGATGGTGTTCACGTGCTCCTGCTCCAGGTCGGCCTCGAGCCCGCCCTTCGTCTCCGGCTCGTCGGTCTCGGGCATGAGGATCTTGCTGACCACGATCCCCGCCGGGGCCGCCATGATGCTGGCCGCCAGCAGGTGGCCGGCGATGGAGGGGAAGTGGCCGGACAGCATGGCTACGTAGGCGGCCATGACGCCCCCGGCCACCGTCGCGAACCCCCCGGTCATGACCGTGTTGAGCTCCGAGATCGTCATCTTCTCGACGAAGGGCTTCACCAGCAGCGGGGCCTCCGTCTGCCCCACGAAGATGTTGCCCGCCGCCGACAGCGTCTCGGCGCCGCTGGTCCGGAGCGACCACCGCATGACGCGGGCGATGCCCTTCACCACCCACTGCATGATCCCGACGTGGTAGAGCACCGTCATGAGGGACGAGAAGAAGATGATCGTCGGCAGGACGCTGAAGGCGAAGTTCGCGCCCACCTCCACGACGCCGCCGGTCCCGGAGACGGGCACCGTGCCCTCCACCAGGCTGCCGAAGAGGAAGCGGGCCCCCTCGTTCGTGTAGCCGATCAGGGCCACGAAGACGTCGTTCACGAGCCGGAAGAACGCCCGCCCCCAGTCGGTCTTGAGTACCAGAAGGGCGAAGACGAGCTGGAAGCCCAGCCCCTTGGCCACCAGGCCCCAGTCCACCGCGCGGCGGCGGGCCGAGAAGACCCAGACGCCCGCGAGGATGACCGTGATCCCCAGCAGCCCCCGGAGCAGCCGCTCCAGGAACGACTCCTCGATGCCCCCGCCGGCCAGGGCGTCGTCGCCCCGCTCGGCGCGGCCCTCGGGCACGGTGTCGTCGGCCGCGCGGCCCTCCTGTGCCGTGTCGGCCGCGGACGCGGCGTCGACGGCGTCCTCCGCCCCGGCGTCCGCCTCCGCCTGGAGGGCGGCGGACCCGGCCGGGGCGCCGACCGCGTCCGGGGGGGACGCCGCCGAGCCGGCCGCCGACGCGGGGAGGGCGAGGAGGGCGAGGAGGAGGGCCGGCAGCGCCCGCGTCCGGGCGCCGGCCGCCGCTGGGGTCCGGGGCCGGCTCACGCCCGGCGGACCCGGCCGTCCCGGGCGTCCTCGCCGGCCTCGGGCCTACTCACCGTAGGGGACCCAGATGTTCTTGACCTGGGTGGCCTCGCGGAGGAACTCCTCCCCGGCGCCCTGCTCGGGGTCCGTCCAGTCGCGGGCGAGCCCGTCGTCGACCCAGGTGCGCTTCAGGTTGCCCGTCGAGAGGCGCTCCACCCGCTCGCTCCCTTCCCGGGACCCGAAGTACCAGAGCCCGTCGACGTCGTCGTGCTCCGCCAGCACACGGGTCAGCTCCTCCCGCACGCCGGTGACGACGTTGAGGGCGCCGCCGGGCACGTCGGAGGTGTCCAGCACCTGGTAGAAGTCCGTCGCCGCCAGCGGCCACCGCTGGGAGGGGACGGCCACCACCCGGTTGCCCATCGCCAGGGGCGGGATCGCCGTGGAGACGAAGCCGAGCAGCGGACGCTCGGTCGGGCACACCACGCCCATCACCCCGATGGGCTCCGGCAGCGCGAACGTCACGTTCCGGAAGGGCGTCCGATGGACGTCCCCGTCCCACTTGTCGGCCCAGGCGGCCCATTCGAAGAGGCGCTCCACCGCGAGCTCGGCCTCCCGGCGCGCCGCCTCGTCGTCGCCGGTCATCCCGGCCACCCGGGCGGCGAACTCCTCCTGGCGGGCCGAGAGGTTCTCGGCGACGTAGTAGAGCACCTGCGCCCGGTTGTGCGCCGTGGCCTCCGTCCACGCCGGGGCGTCGCGGGCGGCCTCCACCGCGTTGCGCACGTCCTTGCGGTTCCCGCGGCCGACCTCGCCGATCCTGCGGCCGTCGGGGCCGAGGACGGGGAGCACGTACTCCGCGTCCGGTCGGTCCTGCCGCCCGCCCACGTACATCTTCGGCGTCCGGTCGACGGGCGGGCCCCCGTCGCCGTCCGAAGCCCCGCCCGTGGCGCCGGCCCCGTCGCCGTCGCTCGCGGGCTCGACCCCGGCGGCCTCCCCCGGCACCGGCGGGTCGGCCGTCGCCTCCGGCGTCGGCTCCCGGTCGGCGTGCCAGAGCGGCTCGACGTACTCCCAGAGGCCCTCCCGCCCCCCTTCCCGCCCGTAGCCGCTCTCCCGGTAGCCCCCGAACCCGGAGGCGGCGTCGAAGAGGTTCGTGCAGTTGACCCAGACGGTGCCCGCCTTGATGCGGGGCGCCACGTCCAGCGCCTGGTTGATGTTCTCCGACCAGACGCTGGCGGCCAGCCCGTAGCGGGTGTTGTTGGCGAGCTCCACCGCCTCGTCGGGCGTCCGGAAGCTCATCATCACCACCACGGGCCCGAAGACCTCGACCTGGGCGAGGGTGGCGGCCGGCGAGACGTTCGTGCACAGCGTCGGCGGGTAGAACCACCCCTCCCGCGGCTCGCTCCAGGAGGGCTGCCAGACCTCGGCCCCTTCCTCCTCGCCCCGCTCGACCAGCCCGCGGATCCGGTCGAGCTGGACCGGGGCGACGATGGCCCCGACGTCCACGCCCTTGTCCAGCGGGTCGCCCATCCGGAGGGTCTCCATCCGGTCCCGGAGCTTCCGCTCCAGCTCCTCCTCGACGCTCTCCTGGACGAGGATCCGGGAGCCGGCGCAGCAGACCTCGCCCTGGTTGAACCAGATGGCGTCGACCACGCCCTCCACCACGCTGTCGAGGTCGGCGTCCTCGAAGACGACGAAGGGCGACTTGCCGCCCAGCTCCAGGGAGAGCTCCTTGCCGCTGCCCGCCGTGGCCTCGCGGATCTTCCGCCCCACCTCCGTCGAGCCGGTGAAGGCCACCTTGTCGACGCCGGGGTGGCGGACCAGGGCGTCGCCGGTGCGGCCGTCGCCGGTCACGACGTTGAGCACGCCGGGCGGCAGGCCGACCTGCTGGCAGAGCTCGCAGAAGAGGAGCGCCGTCAGGGGCGTGTGCTCGGCCGGCTTCAGCACCACCGTGTTCCCGGTGGCCAGGGCCGGGGCCACCTTCCACGCCAGCATGAGGAGGGGGAAGTTCCAGGGGATCACCTGGCCCGCCACGCCCACCGGCCCGTGTCCGGGCATCTCGCGGTCCACGAGCTGCGCCCACCCGGCGTGGTGGTGGAAGTGCCGCGCCACCAACGGGATGTCGATGTCGCGCGACTCCCGGATCGGCTTGCCGTTGTCCAGCGTCTCCAGCACCGAGAAGAGCCGGCCGTTCTTCTTGATCTTGCGCGCCAGCGCGTACAGGTACCGGGCGCGCCGGTGGCCGGACGTCCCCCGCCAGCCGGGCAGGGCGTCGCGGGCGGCGGAGACCGCGGCGTCCACGTCGTCCGGGCCGCCCTGGGCCACGGTGGCCAGGGGCTCGCCGTCGCGGGGGCCCGGGGTCTCGAAGGTCTCCCCGGCCTCTGGCGGCCGCCACCCGCCGCCGACGAAGTGGCCGAAGCGGCGGCCGCGGTCCTCGAGCCACTCCACCGCGCGGTCGGCCGACTCCGGGGCCGGGCCGTACTCCATGGTGTCGAACAGGTCGGCGATCTCGGGCATCTCCGTCTCCCGCGCGGTCCCGCGCTCAGTCGGCTCGTCGGGCGTGTCGTCCAGGGCTCAGGCCATGGGGTGGCGGTGGAACGCCGAGTAGCGGCCCGTGACATGGTGCTCGAGCTGCCGCTCGACGTCGGCCAGCAGCGAGCTGGCCCCGAACCGGAAGAGGCGCCGGTCGAGCCAGGCGTCGCCGAGCTCGTCCTTGATCAGGTAGAGCCACCGGAGGGCGTCCTTGGCCGTCCGGATGCCCCCGGCGGGCTTGAAGCCCACCCGGTGGCCCGTCCGGCGGTGGTAGGCGCGCACCGACCGGGTCATGACCAGCCCCACCGGGAGCGTCGCGTTGACCGACTCCTTCCCCGTGGAGGTCTTCACGAAGTCGGCCCCGGCCATCATCGCCACCCGGCTCGCCCGGGCCACGTTCCGGAGGGTCCCCAGCTCCCCCGTCCCCAGGATCACCTTCAGGTGCGCGTCCCCGCAGGCGTCGCGGAACGCCCTGAGCTCGTCGTACAGCCGCCGCCACTCGCCCCGGAGCACCAGGCCCCGGGTCACCACCACGTCGATCTCGTCGGCGCCGGCCTCGCGGCAGCGGCCCACCTCGTCCAGCCGCTCCTCGAAGGGGCCCAGCCCCGACGGGAAGCCCGCCGCCACCGAGGCCACCGGGATCCCCGTCCCCTCCAGGGCCTCCACCGCCGTCGGGACCAGCGACCCGTAGACGCAGACGGCCGCCACCCGCAGGTCGCGGTCGGCCATCCCCATGGCCTCCAGCAGGTCCCCCCGCACGGGGCGCCGGGCCTTGGCGCAGAGCCGGCGGACGCGCCCCGGCGTGTCGGCCCCCTCGAGGGTGGTGAGGTCGAGGAAGGTGACCGCCCG
>CAYZLN010000155.1:0-4736 GCA_964479295.1 uncultured Gemmatimonadota bacterium | reverse complement strand
CCCCGCGCCCGGTCCGCCCGGACGGGCCCGGCGCGCCTGCCGCGGAGGGGGCGCGGTTGGCGGTCCCGGGGGCGGCGTCTATATTCCCACCCGACGCCGGGGACCGCCCCCGCCCCGGCGCGTCGCCCCCAGCGGCTTCCTGCGACCTCATCCCGGAGCGACATGGGACGCGTCATCTCGATCGCCAACCAGAAGGGCGGGGTGGGCAAGACCACCACCGCCGTCAACCTCGGCGGCTCCCTCGCCGTGGCCGAGAAGAAGACCCTCGTGGTCGACTGCGACCCCCAGGGCAACGCCACCAGCGGCTTCGGGATCCGGAAGGACGTGGGCGACGCCTCGGTCTACGACTGCGTGGTGGACGGGGTTTCCATAGTGGAAGCCATCCGGGAGGAGGTCCACTTCCCCTTCCTGGACGTGGCCCCCGCCAGCCGGGACCTGGCCGGTGCGCAGGTGGAGCTGGCCGACCGGCCCGACCGCCAGCAGCGCCTGCGGGAGGCCCTCGAGCCGGTTCGGGACGACTACGAGTACATCCTCGTGGACGCCCCCCCTTCCCTGGGCATCCTGACCGTCAACACCCTGGCGGCGGCGGACACGGTTCTCATCCCGATCCAGTGCGAGTTCTACGCCCTGGAGGGGCTGAGCCAGCTCCTCAACACCGTCCGGCTGGTCCAGCGCAACATCAACCCCGAGCTGGAGATCGAGGGCGTCCTGCTGACGATGTTCGACTCCCGCCTCAACCTGTCCAAGCAGGTGGCCGAGGAGGCCCGGGAGTACTTCGGCGCCAAGGTCTTCGAGACGGTGATCCCGCGGAACATCCGTCTGGCGGAGGCCCCCAGCTTCGGGAAGCCGATCGCCCTCTACGACGTCCTCTCCAGCGGGGCCCGGGGCTACCTGAGCCTGGCGCGGGAGATGATCCGGAAGGACGAGGAGGCCGGGGACGGAGAGGCCCCGGACGACGCCGAGCAGGAGACCGAGAAGGTTGGCTGAGGACCAGACGCGGCTCGGGAAGGGCCTCGGCGCCCTGCTGGGCGAGAACGTCGGCGACGGGGGCGACGGCTCCGCGTCCGGCTCGGAGCGCCAGGTGCCGGTGGACCGGGTCCGGCCGAACCCCTATCAGCCCCGGTCGGAGTTCGAGGCCGGCTCCCTGGGCGAGCTGGTGGAGTCGATCCGGGAGAACGGCCTGCTCCAGCCCCTGGTCGTCCGGCCCGCCGGCGACGGCTGGGAGCTGGTGGCGGGGGAGCGCCGCTGGCGGGCGATCCGGGAGCTGGGGTGGGAGCGTGCGCCGGCCGTCGTCCGCGAGCTCGAGGACGACCAGATGCTGGTCCTCGCCCTGGTGGAGAACCTCCAGCGGGAGAACCTCTCCCCCCTGGAGGAGGCGGCGGGCTACCGGAAGCTGATCGAGAGCTTCGACCTCACGCAGAAGCAGGTCGCCGAGCGGGTCGGGCGCGACCGGTCGACCGTCTCCAACACGTTGCGATTGCTTAATTTGGAGGGTCATCCCAGGGAGCTCCTCGCCGCGGGGCGGCTCACCGCCGGCCACGCCCGCGCCCTCCTCGGCCTGGAGCGCCGGAGGGACCGGGAGGCGCTGGCCGAGGAGATCGTCGAGGAGGGGCTGTCCGTGAGGGAGACCGAGCGTCGCGCCCGGCGGATCAAGGCGGGGGGCGACGGCTCGGAGGACCCGGGCGAGGGCGACGAGGAGGGCGAAGGCGGCGGCCGGGGGGACGACGACCCGGTGGCCCGTCGGGCCGAGCAGATGCTCGAGCGCGCGCTCGGGACCGAGGTCCGGGTGCGCCTGGAGGGCCGGCGGAAGGGCGAGATCGGCGTCGTCTTCCACGACGGCGACGAGTTCGAGCGGCTCTGCGCCCTGCTGGCCGGGGACGACGCCGACAGCCTCTTCGGGGGATGACGGGGACGTCGGCCGGCCCGGCGGGGAGGGGCTGATCGTGCCCCCCCGGGATCGGATCTGGACGCTCCTCCTGCTCCGCAGCGGGGGCGGGAAGCTCTTCGAGTGGACGGGTCGGCGGAAGGTGGCGGCCGCCGTCCTCGTCGCGGTCGTGCTGGCCGTGACCGCGGCCGGCGCCGGCCTCGGCCTGGCCTGGGCCGAGCATCGCGACGACCGGCGCGTCGCCGAGCTCCGGGAGCGGGTCCGGGAGCTCCGGCAGGAACGCCGGCAGGTCCGACGCCTGGCGTCTCGCCTCGACAGCATGGAGCGGGAGTACCGGCAGATCCGCCGGGTCATGGCGGCCGGAGCCGACTCCTCGGAGGGCGACGTCGGGCTGCCCGAGGTGCCCGGGTCGGAGGCGGCGGCCGATCCGGACGGGGACGGGGAGGCGGCCCCCTCCGCGGAGGCGTCGGGCTGGACGTGGCCGCTGTCCCAGGAGGGGTTCGTCACGCGCATGCACCGGCAGGAGGGCTCGGACGAGCACAGCGGCCTGGACATCGCGGTGCCGATGGGCTCGTATGTCCGGGCGGCGAGGGCCGGACAGGTGGAGGCCGCCGGCGAGGACCCGGTGTACGGCCTCTTCGTGCGCCTCCGCCACGCCGACGGCTACCGCTCGCTCTACGGCCACAACCGCTGGCTCTTCGTGAAGGACGGCGACTCGGTGACGCAGGGCGAGGTGATCGCCCTCTCCGGCAGCTCGGGGCGGTCCACCGCGCCACATCTCCATTTCGAGGTCACCGGCGACGAGGGCAGCATCGATCCGGAGCGCCTCCTGGAAGGGGGGGCGCCCCGGGCCACGTCGCCGGCCGCGGACACCAGGGGGGACGGACCATGACGGACGACGGACGATCCGGCGAGGCGGGCGACGTGGTCTCCATCATCGCCCGCGGGATGCGGGTCGAGGGGGACTGCTCCACGGAGGGCACCCTGCGCGTCGAGGGCCGGGTGGAGGGGTCCGTGCAGGCCGACAAGGCCGTCGTGATCGGCTCCGACGGGGTGGTGGTGGGGGACGTCCGCACCCAGGACGCGGTCGTCGCCGGCCGGATCGACGGCAGCATCGTGGCCGAGAGCCGCCTCGAGCTGCAGGCGGGCTCCCGGGTGGAGGGCGACATCCGGAGCCGCCGGGTGAAGCTCGAGGAGGGGGGCGTCGTCGACGGGAAGATCCAGATGGGCCGGAGGGGGGGAGCGAGCTGACCCCGGTTTTCCACAACCACCACCGCCCTCCTGCCCGGGGAGGGTGGTTTTTCCACACGGGTGTGGACGTTCCCCGGCCCGCCCGCCCGGCGTCGTGGCGCCGCTGCTCGTAGCTCGCCGCCGGGCGGCGGGCTGACCCGGGGGTCGCCGTGCCCGAGCTCCTCGTCGAGGCGATCTGGTTCGCGGGCGGTCTGACCGCCGTCATCGTGGGGGCCGACAGCGTGGTGCGCGGGGGCTCCCGCATCGCCGAGCGGCTGGGGATCCCGGAGCTGGTCATCGGGCTCACGGTCGTGGCCTTCGGCACGTCGGCCCCGGAGCTGGTGATCTCCGGCGGTGCCGCCATCCGGGAGGAGCCGGGCCTCGCCGTGGGGAACGTGATGGGCTCGACGGTGGCGAACGTCGGCCTGATCGTGGGGATCGGCGCCCTGATCACCCCCATCGACGTCCACCGGCGGCTGCTGGTGCGGGAGAGCCCGCTGCTGATCCTCGTGCTGGCCATCGTCATGGCGCTCTCCTGGAACGACGCCCTCGGGCGCCTCGACGGCCTCGCCCTCCTCGTCGGCTTCGCGGTCTACCTCTGGTTCCTCTTCAAGTGGGCGGCCGAGGGGGAGACGACCCTGCCCGACGTCGACGCGGCCGACGACGGAGAGGCCCCGGGGCCTCGGCCGCTCGTCGACTGGGGGTTCACCGTCTTCGGCCTCGTGGCGCTGCCGCTGGGGGCCCACTACATGCTGGAGGGGGCCAACTCCCTGGCCGTCGCCTTCGGCGTCCCCGACGCCGTCATCGGGGCCACGATGGTGGCCATCGGCACGTCGCTCCCGGAGCTGGCCTCCACCACCGCCGCCGCCTTCCGGGGAATGGGGGACATCGCCATCGGCAACGTCATCGGCTCCAACGTCTTCAACCTGGGTCTCGTCCTGGGGGCCGCCGCCCTCCTCCGCCCCCTCGAGATGGCCCCCATGCAGGTGATCCAGCAGGTGGTCCCCGCCCTCGTCTTCTGCGTGGGGCTGATCCCGCTCGCGTACACCGGGATGCGGGTGAACCGGTGGGAGGGCCTCCTGCTGCTGACGGCCTACGGCGGCTTCGTCTGGTGGGTGCTGGTCTGAGCCCGCGGGCCCACCGGGCCGTCGGCCTGTCGGCGACCGCGGCCGGGTCATCTTGTAAAGCCACAGGGTAAATTGTACTGTTCCGCCGGATAGGGGCGTCCAGGGGCCCCGGGGCCGCCGCTTGTCCGTAGCGCTTTACACCCCGGGCATCTCCGATTCCCGGTAGCGGCCGACGGGGCGGCCCGTCCGCCCGCCGGCCGCGACGGTCCGTGAGACGCGCACGAGGGAGGCGGGGATGGCGGAGTCGGTCAAGATGAGCAGCAAGAACCAGATCGTCGTGCCGAAGCGGGCGCGGGAGGCGCTGGGCCTGCGTCCCGGCGACCGTCTGGTGGTGTCCGTGCGCGACGGCGGCGTGATCGAGATGGAGCGCCAGCCGCGGGACCTCGGCGCACGCCTGGAGGGGCTGCTGGGCGACGGGGCGGGCCCCGACCTCTGGGAGGAGCTCCGGAATGAGTGAGGCCGATCGGCCGCGGCCGCGGCTCTCGCGCCGGCGG
>CAYZLN010000154.1:0-4742 GCA_964479295.1 uncultured Gemmatimonadota bacterium | reverse complement strand
TTCCTGGGGTCCGTCCTCGGGCTCGGCGGCGGGGTGGTGATCGTGCCGGGCCTCGTCTTCCTCTTCGGGCTCTCGCTGCGGTCCGCCGTGGCCGTCAGCCTGGTCGGCATCGCCGCCACCTCCGTCGCCGCCGCGGCGGTCTACGTCCGTGCCGGCCGCGTGGACGTCCCCCTGGCCCTCCGCCTCGAGTCGGCGGCGGTCGTCGGGGCGGTGGCGGCGGGCCTCTCCGCGCATCTGGTGCCGGAAGCCGTCCTCCAGGTGGCGTTCGCGGCGGTGGTCCTCTACACGGCGGTCGCGATGGTCCGCGGGCCGACGTCCGCCGCCGATCCCCCGGAGCCCCGCGAGGGCCCGGATCCGTCGGCCGGGTCGATGGCGGCGGCGGTGGCCACCTCGGGCGGAGCGGGGGTGGCCTCGGCGCTGCTGGGCGTCGGCGGCGGCTTCGCCAAGGTCCCGATCATGCACCTCCTGCTGCGGGTCCCGCTGCCGGTGGCCACGGCCACGAGCGCCCTCATGGTCGGGATGACGGCCGCGGCGAGCGGATGGATCTACTGGGCCGCGGGCGACCTCTCCGTGGGCGTGGCCGCGCCGGTGGCCCTGGGGGTGCTGGCGGGCAGCACGGCCGGGTCGGCCGTGAGCGGGCGGCTCCCCGACCGGGCGATCCGGGGCGGGCTCGTCCTCGTGCTCCTCTACGTGGCGGGCCGGATGGCGTGGGAGGGGATCGGGGGGATGCTGGCGTGACCGGGGCCGGCGAGGGGCGGCCCGGTGATTCGGCCGGAGGGGAGGCTCCGGAGCGCTCCCGAGGCGGGCGCGGCGCGCCGGACGGCGGCCGCCCGGTCGCGCCGGACGACGCGACCGTGGCGGGTCTGGGCCCTCTGCTGCGGATCTGCGTCGTGGCGGTGGGGGCGGCCCTGCTGGCCGCTGTGGTCCCCTGGTCCGGGGCCGACGCGGCGGCGAGGGCCGGGGTCGGCGTCTTGCTCTCGGCGCCCTACCTGGCGACCCTGTCGGCGGCCGTCCACTACGCCCGGGAGCGGCGGTGGCCGGAGGCCGCGCTGGCTCTGCTCCTGCTGGTCCTGCTGCTGGCCGGGCTGTGGCTCGGCACCGGCCGGACGCCGTGACCCGAACCGGAGGAGGACGACGTGGAGCTGCGACGTGACCGGCACTTCCTCTCGCTGGCCGACTGGGACCGCGGCGCCCTGGAGGCGGTGCTCGACGAGGCCGCCGAGATGAAGCGCTCGGGCCGCGATCCGGGGAGGGTGCCGCTCGAGGGCAGGAGCCTGGGCATGATCTTCACCAAGAGCTCCACGCGGACCCGGGTCTCCTTCGAGGTGGGGGCGTTCCAGCTCGGCGGCCACGCCCTCTTCCTCTCCGCCCGCGACATCCAGCTCGGCCGGGGCGAGCCCCTCGCCGACACCGCCCGCGTCCTGTCCCGGTACGTGGACGGCGTCCTGATCCGCACCTACGAACAGTCGGACGTCGAGGAGCTGGCGCGCCACGGCCGGGTTCCGGTGATCAACGGGCTCACCGACCGCCTCCACCCCTGCCAGGTGCTCTCCGACCTCTTCACCGTCCGGGAGGAGTTCGGCCCGGAGCTGGACGGCATCTCCGTTGCGTGGATCGGGGACGGCAACAACATGGCGAACTCGTGGCTCAACGCCGCCCGACGCTTCGACTTTCGTCTCCGGCTGGCCTGCCCCGAGGGTTACGAGCCGGCCGAGGACCTGCTGGAGGCGGCCGCCGGGGAGGCGGACGCGGAGCTCGTGCGCGACCCCGCCGAGGCCGCCCGCGGCGCCCGCGTGGTGACCACCGACGTCTGGGCGTCCATGGGCCAGGAGGAGGAGGCCGAGCGGCGCCGGCGAGACCTCTCGGGGTACTCGGTGGACGCGGAGCTGATGTCGCTGGCGGCGGAGGACGCGATCTTCCTGCACTGCCTCCCGGCGCACCGGGGCGAGGAGGTGACCGCGGAGGTCATCGACGGGCCCCGGTCGCGGGTGTGGGACGAGGCCGAGAACCGGCTGCACGCCCAGAAGGCGCTGATGGCGCGGCTGATGGCCTGAGGCCTCGACGCCGTGCCTCATCCAGAACCAGGGAGAGAGGGATGACCGACGACGGCGACCAGGACCTGGAGCGCACGCCTCTCCACGACGAGCACGTGGGACTCGACGCCCGGATGGTGCCGTTCGGCGGCTTCGCGATGCCCGTCCAGTACGCCGAGGGGATCCGGGCCGAGCACCAGGCCGTCCGGAGCGCCGCGGGCATGTTCGACCTCTCCCACATGGGCGAGCTCCGGGCCCGGGGCGACGAGGCGGTGGAGTTCGTCTCCCGGGTGACCACCAACGACCCGACGGCCCTGGAGCCGGGGCAGGCCCAGTACGCCGTCATGTGCCAGGAGGACGGCGGCATCGTCGACGATCTCGTCGTCTACCGGCTGGGCGAGCGGGATTTCCGCATGGTGGTCAACGCCGCGAACATCGCGAAGGACCGCGAGCACCTCCTCGGGCACGCCGGGGACTTCGACGTGGACCTGACCGACGAGAGCGAGGACGTCGCCCTCGTCGCCGTCCAGGGGCCCCGGGCGCAGGAGGTGGTCCAGCCGCTGTCGACCGAGCCGCTCGAGCCGGTGGGCTACTATCGGTTCGTCACCGGGGAGGTGGCCGGCGTCGGGGCGGTGATCAGCCGCACGGGGTACACCGGCGAGGACGGCTTCGAGCTCTACGTCGACGCCCCGGACGCGCCCGGCCTGTGGCGCACGCTCCTCGAGAGCGGCGCGTCGCGGGGGCTGAAGCCCGCCGGCCTCGGCGCCCGGGACACCCTCCGGCTGGAGATGGGCTACGCCCTCTACGGACAGGACATCGACGAGGAGACGACGCCCCTGGAGGCGGGCCTCGGCTGGCTCGTGAAGCTGGAGAAGGGGGAGTTCGTCGGCCGGGACGTCCTCCGGCGGCAGGACGAGGAGGGCGTGGAGCGCCGGCTGCGGGGCTTCCGCCTCACCGAGCGCGGCTTCCCCCGCGAGGGGTACCCGGTCCTCTACGACGGCGAGGAGGTCGGCCCGGTGCGGAGCGGCACGGTGAGCCCCAGCCTCGAGGAGGGGATCGGCACGGCCTACCTGCCGCCCGACGCGGAGCCGGGGGAGGACCTCGCGGTGGCGATCCGCGACCGCGAGGTGGCCGGCGAGGTGGCCGAGACGCCCTTCTACACCGAGGGGTCCCTGGAGAGGTGAGGCCGGCGGGCCGCTGACGGCCCGGGCCCCGGACGCACGGGGCCGGACCCCAGCGAGCGGGTCGCCGGTATCTTCTGATGGGAGCCGGGGCCGCCCGCGCGGCCCCACGACTCGATCCTCGTCCCGGGGAGCTTCTGCACGTGGCCCGCGTCTTCATCGACACCTCCGACCTGGAGACGGCCGTCGAGGTCCGCGAGGCCGTGCGGGCGGACGACCACGACATCGAGATGGTCGAGACGGCCCGCGAGGTCGAGAGCCGCTTCCGGGACCGGGACGAGGAGGTCGCCCTCGTGCTCACCGCCCGTCCCGACCGCGAGGAGCCCGGCCGGATGCTCCGCCTCTTCGACGAGCGGATCCCGCGCCCGCCGGTCCTGGGGGTGCTGGAGGGCTTCGACGTGCCGGACGACCCCGGGGACGGCCTCGTGCTCGACGAGGTCCTCTCGCCGCCCCCGGACCCGGAGGAGGTGCGGGTCGTCCTCGACCAGCAGCTCGACCGGTTCCGGGTCCAGCTCGAGTCGGGGATCGTGGGCCGCACCCGGGCCATCCGGGACGTCCTGGAGCGCATCCACCTGGTCGCCCCCGTCAGCTCGACGGTGCTCCTGACGGGGGAGAGCGGCACGGGCAAGGAGCTGGTGGCCCGGGCCCTCCACCGGCGGTCGCCCCGCCGGGACCGGTCCTTCATCGCGGTGAACTGCGCCGCCCTCCCCGAGTCGCTGCTCGAGTCCGAGCTCTTCGGGCACGAGAAGGGGGCCTTCACCGGCGCGACCAGCCGCCGGGAGGGGATGTTCGAGCTGGCCGACGACGGGACGATCTTCCTGGACGAGATCGCCGAGATGCCCCCGCCCCTGCAGACCCGTCTCCTGCGGGTGCTCGAGCAGCGCCGCTTCATGCGCGTGGGCGGCGACTCGGAGATCGAGGTCGACGTGCGGGTCGTGGCGGCGACCAACCAGGACCTGAAGCGGGCCGTGAAGCGGGGCGACTTCCGCCGCGACCTCTACTACCGCCTCAACGTCGTCCAGCTCGAGCTCCCGCCCCTCCGGGACCGCCAGGACGACATCCCCGTCCTCATCCGGTACTTCATCCGGGAGTTCGTCGAGGACCACGGACGGGAATTCAAGGGGCTCGCGTCCGAGGCGATGGAGATGCTCCTGCGCTACGACTGGCCCGGCAACGTCCGGGAGCTGCGGAACCTCGTCGAGTCGATGGTCGTCCTGTCGCCCGGCTCGATGATCCGGGCCGAGGACATCCCCGACGAGATCCGCTCCGGCGCCGGCCGGGCCCTCATCCCCGGTCCCGGCGGCGACGAGGAGCGCCCCTCCGCCGTCGTGGAGGCCGACGCGCGCCACGACGAGGCCGACCTCCCGGAGATGGAGTTCATCTTCCGCACGCTCATCGAGTTGAAGATGGACGTGGAGGACCTCCGGAGGGAGTTCGAGCGCTACCGGGAGGAGCACCCGGAGCTGGTGGAGGGCGACGACCTCCGCCGGGGCGAGGAGATCGAGGTCTCCGCCCTCGCCGAGCGGAC
>CAYZLN010000153.1:3515-4783 GCA_964479295.1 uncultured Gemmatimonadota bacterium | reverse complement strand
CTCGTCGAACGAGCCCCGCACTCTCGCCCAGGGATCCTCCGATGAACAGAGCCCACGGATCGTCGCGTCCGTCGCCGGCCTTCCTCACCGCGGCCCTCTCCGCGGCCTTCCTCCTCCTGCTCCACGCCCCCGGGCTCCAGGCCCAGAACGCGTCCATCACGGGCCGGGTGCTCTCGGCCGAGACCGGCGAGCCCATCGCCGGCGCGGAGGTCCGGCTCGAGGGGACCCGCCACGGGGCGGTGACGTCGGACAACGGGCTCTTCCGGATGGAGAGCCTCCCCTCCGGCGAGCACATGCTGACCATCGAGTACATGGGGGCGAAGTCAGAGCGCTTCCGCGTCGACCTCGGGGTCCGGGAGTCCGTCAACGTGGCGTTCGACCTGGAGATGAAGGTGATTCCGGTCCCGGAGCTCGAGGTCAGCGTCAACGAGGACATCCCGGTCGGCAAGCTCTATTCGTTCCACCGCCGGGCCGAGTCGCACCCGGGCCACTTCATCACCCGGGAGGACATCGAGGACCGGAACACCTCCCGGACCACCGACCTGCTGCGCCAGGTCCCCGGCCTGGACATCGGCGCCCCGCGGCTCGGGGGCTCCACCGTCACCATGAGCCGGAGGGACGGGTGCGTGCCCGACTACTACGTCGACGGCGCCCGGGCGCCGCATTTCGACATGGACAACCTCAGGCCCGTCGACATCGCCGGCATCGAGGTCTACCGGGGGAACTCCGAGGTACCAGCGGAGTTTAAGCACAGGGACCGCTGCGGCGTGATCGTCGTCTGGACCCGCGACCCCAGCAACTGGCGGAGCTTCCAGTAGGAAGTCGCGGGGTCCGCGGGCCGACCGGGATCCGGCCGCGGCCGGTCCCCCCGTCGACGACGTCCAGCGGACCTCGACACACCGGAGGAGAGTGAGCCACCCCCCCGACCCCTCCTCGACGCCTCGCCTCTGCGCCGTCGCCCTCGCGGCGGTCCTCCTCGCCGTCACCGCCGTCCCGGCGCCCGGCCAGGAGGAGGCCCCGTCGGACACGGCCGCGGCCACCGCCACCCTCGCCGGACAGGTCGTCTCGGCGATGACGGGAGGCCCCCTCGAGAACGCCAGGGTCGTCCTGGAGAACTCGGGCCGGGGGGCCGTGACCGACAGCGCCGGCGAGTTCGTCATCCCCGACGCACCTGCGGGGGCCGACACCGTCCGGGTCTCCCTGATCGGATTCGCCGAGGAGGAGGTTCCGCTCACCCTCAAGGCCGACCGCACCACCCGCGTGACCCT